>JADGON010000370.1 GCA_017882945.1 Acidimicrobiia bacterium
GCGGTCACGGGCAAGCAGGTGAACATCGACCAGGTCGCTCGTCAGATCGCACGCGGAAGCCACGCGCTCATCGCCAAGGTCGTCGACGCGAACCCGGTCCGCACGACCGGGTGGGCGCAGAAGCTCAACATCACCGAGCTGGTGTCGAGCTTCACGACCCACTACCCCGCCGGGGCACCACGAGTCACGAACATCCACCGCGCCGCCGACGTCATCAACGGCACGATCGTCGCCCCGGGCGATACGTTCTCCTTGAACGCCGCGCTCGGCCAGCGCACGATCGACAAGGGATACGTGAGCGCACCCCAGATCGGCGCGGACCTCGAGGACGAGGACGCAGTCGGCGGTGGCGTCAGCCAAATCTCCACGACGCTGTACAACGCCACTTTCTTCGGCTGCTACCAGGACGTCACGCACACTGTCCACGCGCTGTACCTCTCCCGGTACCCGATGGGTCGGGAAGCGACGCTGAACTACCCGTCGATCGACAACCAATTCAAGAACGACTCGAGCTCGGGCATCCTGATCCGCGCCTCCTACAGCTCGTCCTCGATCACGGTGGCGTTCTACGGCAACAAGGGCGGCCGGTCGTGCCGCGCCGAGGGCCCCCACATCCTGCAGACCATCCCGCCGGAGCCGGAGTACACCGACGACCCCGCGTTGCCCGTGGGTACGAACAAGGTGACCGAGACCGGACACACGGGCTATGTCGTCGAGAACTTCCGCATCATCAGCGTGCCGGGTCAACCCGACAAGCGCGAGCGCTACGCGGAGCACTACTCGGCGACCAAGACGAAGATCCTTCGCGGCACAGGAGGGGCAGCACCACCACCTCCGACCGCCACGACCGCTGCGCCACCGTCGCTCACGCCTCCGGGCTGATCGCGCGTTCGCGCGTCGCGCGGCCGTAGGCTGCGCGACCATGATCGAGGCCCGGCGGTTCCGTCACGGCGTGTCGGAGAGCGAGCCGGTCGACCCGAACGACCTCGCTCACGCTCGGGGTGGGCCCGGGACGCTGCTCATCGTCGACGTGGTGGACTTCTCCAACGAAGAGCTCGTCCAGCTCGCGTCCCAGCTCCCGATCCACCCCCTCATCCTCGACGACCTCCGCAACTCCAACCAGCGCACCAAGCTCGAGCGGTACGGGGACCATTGGCACGTCGCGGTGCACGCGGCCGAGGTCAAGGACGATCACCTCACCATCAAGGAGGTAGATGTGGTGTTCGGCGAGGACTGGTTCCTCGCGGTGCGCCAGCCCGCGACCGACGGCCAGCCGATGCAGATGAACGAGGTCGAGCGCCGGTTCGAGCGCGGTCGGCTCGAGTGCGAGAACGACGATCTCGGTTGCGCGCTCTGGGCCCTGCTCGACGTGATCGTCGACGGCTACTTCAGCATCACCGATCTCGTCGACGAACGACTCGACGACATCGAAGAGATCGTGTTCGGCGACCAGCGCCATGACGCGATCCCCCAAGAGGTCTTCGAGCTTCGCCGCAGCCTCGTGGGCTTCCGCCGCGCCGCAGCGCCGCTGCGAGAGGTCATCGCCTCGCTCCTGCGCCGCGAGGTCGACTGGATCGGGCAGGAGTCGATCGTGCTGCTCCAGGACGTCTACGACCACTCACTACGCATCGCCGATCTCATCGATTCCCAGCGCGACCTGCTCACCGGGCTGCTCGAGGCGCACCTGGCCGTGGTTTCGAACCGCATGAACGACGTGATGAAGAAGACCTCGAGCTACGGCGCAATCCTGCTGGTCTCGACGCTCATCGCCGGCATCTACGGGATGAACTTCAAGTACATGCCCGAGTTGCGGTTCCACTACGGCTACTTCGTCGCGCTCGGATTCATGGCCATCGCCACCGCCGTCCTCTGGATCCAGTTCAGGAAGCGGGGCTGGCTGTAGCCGGAGTCCACCGGTTCACGGCACGGATCCCGAACTCGAGCACGAGGCAACCCCCGGCCGCGACCGCGAGTCCACTCGCCACGACATCGATCGACGGGAGCGAGAGCGCGTAGAAGTCGCGCACCACCGGGATCGCCAGCGCCCCGAGGAAGAGACCGGTCATTGCCAGTACCAGGATCGCCCGGTACCGCGTGAATGGCCGCGCCAGCATGACCAGCACGTACAGCCCGAGCACCATGAGCACGACCGTCGTGATGGTGCGCGCTTCGCGGGTCCCTGTCTCCTGCCGAGCGATCGCGTAGGTGATCGCGACCGCCGCGGCGATGATGATCCCGGCAGGAATCGCGAATCGCAACACACGCCGGACGAAGCCGGGCACGTACCGCTGCCGGCTCGGGGCGAACGCGAGGAAGAAGGCAGGGATGCCAATGGTCAGGGCGCTCACGATCGTCAGGTGGCGCGGGAGGAAGGGATACGGCCAGCCGATGATCACCGTCACGATGGCGAGCAACGCGGCGTAGGTCGTCTTGGTGAGGAAGAGGTTCGAGACCCGCTCGATGTTCGCGATCACCCGGCGGCCCTCGGCCACCACTCCGGGCAGCGTCGAGAACTTGCTGTCCAACAACACCAGTTGCGCGACCGCGCGCGTCGCGGCCGCGCCCGAGCCCATTGCCACGCCGATGTCGGCGTCCTTGAGCGCGAGCGCATCGTTCACACCATCGCCGGTCATCGCCACGACGTGACCGCGCGACTGCAGCGCCTTGACCATCGCGCGCTTCTGGTGCGGCGTGACGCGCCCGAAGACCGAGTGATGCTCGAGCACCTCGGCCAGCTCGTCGACATCCTCGGGGAGCTCGCGCGCGTCGAACGGCTCCCCGGCGTCGGGCAAACCGACGCGCTGCGCGACGGCACCCACGGTGCGCGGGTTGTCGCCGGAGATCACCTTCAGGGTGACCCCCTGCTCATGGAAGTAGGCGAGGGTCTCCGCCGCGTCGGGACGCACCTTCTCCTCGAGCAGCACGAGGGCCGCGGGCTCGAGCTCCGAGGGGAGCTCTTCCCCGGCGAGCACTCCGCCCCGCGCCAGCAGGAGCACACGGTTCCCGGTCGCCGCGAGCTCGTCCGCCTGGTGCCGCACCGGATCCGAGGCGTCGAGCCACACCATCTCCGGCGCTCCCAGCACCCACGTGCCGTGATCCCGGTAGCCGGCGGCACTCCACTTGCGCGCCGACGAGAAGGGAACGAACCCCTCCCGGCTCCAGTCCGACGGGGCGGCAAACGCGCCGGCGATCGCCTCCTGGGTCGCGTTGCCGCCCTCGTCGTGACTCAGGGCGCCGAGCGCCGCGGCGACCACGTCCGCGTCGGACGGCGGCGCGAGGAGCTCGATCCGTTCGAACTCGACGATGCCCTCGGTGAGGGTGCCCGTCTTGTCGAGGCAGACCACATCGACGCGCGCGAGCCCCTCGACCGCGGGGAGCTCCTGGACGAGCACCTTGCGGCGGGCCAGCGTGACCGCCGCGAGACCGAACGCGATGCTCGTCAGCAGGACGAGACCCTCCGGCACCATGCCAACGACACCGGCCACGGCCCCGCTGACCGCGTTCGAGATGTTCTCGTCCTGGAGCTGGCGGAAGAACAGCAGCGGGCCGACGAGCACGAGCACCCACGTCACGTACTTGAGGATCACGTTGATGCCCGCCACCAGCTCCGAGTGAGTGACCGTGAACCGGCGGGCTTCCGCCGCGAGCTTGCGCGCGTAGGCCGCGTCGCCGACCGCCGTGGCTTGGACGCGACCACTCCCGGCCACGACGATCGCGCCCGAGAGCACCTGGTCCGCAGCGTGCTTGAGGATCGGGTCCGACTCCCCGGTCAGCAACGACTCGTCCAGCTCGAGCCCGTCGGCGATGTGCACGACGCCGTCGGCCGGCACCTGGTCGCCGGTGCGGAGCTCGAGGAGGTCATCGAGCACGACCGCATCGACCGGTATCGCCGTCACCTCGCCGTCGCGCACCACGCGGGCGACGGGTGCGCTGAGGACTGCAAGCTGATCCAGGGTGCGCTTCGCCCGGTACTCCTGGACGATGCCGATCAGCGCGTTCACGACCAGGACGATCCCGAACAGACCGTCCGCCGGCGAACCGAACACGAGGATCAACCCGAGCATCGTGCCGAGAATCGCGTTGAAGCGCGTGAAGACGTTTGCACGGACGATCTCTCGCAACGTGCGGCTGGTGCGCTCGCCGCTGTCGTTCGTCAGCCCTTGCGCGGTGCGTTCCGCGACCGCTGCCGCGGTCAGCCCGTTGGGCCCCGTTTCCGGCCTGGCAGCCAGCTCGGACGGTGTTCCGGCCGCGGGAGGGGGCGTAGCGGCCACGCCTTGACGCTACCCTCGGCCGCGGTGGACGAGCATTACCCGGCCGCGTGGGAATCCGACGTCGTCCTCACCGACGGCGGCACCGTGCATCTCCGACCGATCCGGCCCACCGACGACGCGGGACTGCTCGGCCTGTTCTCGCGCCTCTCGAGCGAGACGATCTACATGCGGTTCTTCTCGCCGGTGCAGGCGCCGACCGACGCCCAGCTCGCGCACTTCACCCACGTCGACTACGAGAACCGGATGGCGCTCGTCGCCGAGCTCGGCGACGCAATCGTCGCGGTCGCGCGCTACGACCGCCCTCCCGGCGCCGAACAAGCGGAGGTCGCCTTCACGGTGCAGGACGATCAGCAGGGCCGTGGACTCGCGACGATCATGCTCGAGCACCTCGCCGCAGTCGGGCGCACGCACGGCGTCCGTACGTTCGTCGCCGAGACGCTGCCGAACAACCGGCGCATGCTCGGCGTGTTCCGCGATGCAGGCTTCCAAGTGGTCCGCGAGTTCGCCGACGGGGTCGTGCACGTCACGTTCCCGATCGACCCGACCGAGACCTCGCAGGCCATGCAGGACGAGCGCGAGCAGATCTCCGAGGCGCGCTCCGTTCGCCGCCTGCTCGCACCCCGTTCCATCGCCGTGGTCGGCGCGGGTCGGCGTCCGGGGACGATCGGCCACGAAGTGTTCCGCAACCTTCTCGAGGGAGGGTTCACCGGGCCCGTCTACCCGGTCAACCCGCACGCGGACGTCGTGGCGAGCGTCCACGCCTACCCGACCGTCCTTGCCGTGCCCGATGTCGTCGACCTCGCAGTGGTCACGGTTCCTGCCGCGTCGGTGGCCGAGGTCGTGCAGCAGTGCGCCGACAAGGGCGTCCACGGCCTCATCGTGATCAGCGCCGGGTTCGCCGAACGCGGCAGCGCCGAGGTGGAGCACGAGCTCGTCGAGCTGGCCCGCAGGCACGGCATGCGGCTCGTCGGCCCCAACGGCATGGGCGTGGTGAACACCCACCCCGACATCTCGATGAACGCGACCTTCGCCCCGTTCCAGCCGGTACGCGGGCAGATCGGCTTCGCGTCGCAGTCCGGCGCGCTCGGCATCGAGCTGCTCGGCCAGGCCGCGAGCCTCGGACTCGGCGTGTCGACGTTCGTGTCGATGGGCAACAAGGCCGACGTGAGCGGCAACGACCTGTTGCAGTACTGGGACCACGACCCCGACACCAACGTGATCCTGCTGTATCTCGAGTCGTTCGGGAACCCCCGCAAGTTCGCGCGGCTCGCACGTCGGGTCGGTCACAGCAAGCCGATCATCGCAGTGAAGAGCGGGCGCAGTGGCGCAGGGACGCGCGCCGCGGCGTCACACACCGCGGCGCTGGCGTCCTCGGATGTGGCCACCGATGCGCTCTTCCGCCAGGCCGGGGTGATCCGGGTCGACACGCTCGCCGAGCTGCTCGACACCGCGCAGGTCCTCGTGCACCAACCGCTGCCACCCGGGCGGCGAGTCGCGATCGTGTCGAACGGCGGCGGTCCCGGCATCCTCGCGTCGGACGCCTGCGAGGGCGCAGGGCTCGAGGTGCCGCTCCTGTCCGCGGAGACGCAGGCCGAGCTCCGCAGCTTCGTGTCACCGGACGCATCGACCGCAAACCCGATCGACCTCATCGCCGCCGCCACCGCGGCCACCTATGAGCGTGCACTGCGGACCGTCATCGCCGATCCCGACGTCGACGCGATCCTCGTGATCTTCGTGCCACCACTCGTCACGGACTCCGACGACGTGGCGCGGGCGATCGTCGCCGCTGCGAGCGCGGCGGGGCCGAAACCGATCGTCGCGTGCTTCCTCACCCAGGCGAACGCACCGGAGATCCTCCAGGTCGAGGTGGACGAGCGCCGTTCGATCCCCTGCTTCACGTTCCCGGAGGCCGCGGCAGTCGCGCTCAGTCGCGCTGCAGGTCACGGCGAGTGGCGCCGGCGCCCCGAGGGATCGGTTCCCGACCTGCCGGGGATCGACCGGCCCAACGCGCACCGGCTCGTGGCGGACGCGCTCGAATCGGTCGAGGACGTGTGGCTCGCCCCGGAGGTCGCGTCCGAGCTCTGCCGCTCGTTCGGCATCCCCGTCGCACCGCTGCGCCACGCGGACTCGGCGGCGACCGCCGCGGCCGCGGCCGAAGCCCTCGGCTTCCCCGTCGCGCTGAAGGCCGGAGCCGGCGCGCTCGTGCACAAGACGGACGTCGGTGGGGTCGTGCTCGGGCTGCGAAGCGCGGCGGAGGTCAGCGATGCCTTCGACGCGATGAGTGCCGCGCTCGGGGACAAGCTCGGCGGGGTCGTGGTGCAGCCGATGGTCGAGGCCGGCATCGAGACCATCGTCGGCGTGACCCAGGATCCGAGCTTCGGCCCGCTCGTGCTGTTCGGCATGGGCGGGGTCGGCGCCGAGCTGATCCGCGACACCGCGCTGAGCCTGGTCCCGCTCACGGACGTCGACGCGTCGGACCTCGTCCGGTCACTGCGCTCGTCGCCGTTGCTGTTCGGCTACCGGGGCGCACCGCCGGCCGACGTTGCCGCGCTCGAAGATCTGTTGCTGCGGATCGGCCTGCTCGCCGACGAGCTCCCCCAGGTGCGCGAGCTCGACTGCAACCCGGTCGTCGTCAGGACCGACGGCGTGATCGCGATCGACATCAAGATCCGCGTCGCCCGCACCCCCGAGCACCCCACCGCCGACGTCCGCCGCCTCCGCGCGCCCGCTTGAGAAGGTCGGTGGAGATCGTCAGGATTGGGAGAAGTTGACGAGGAAGACGAGCTCGCCGTGGTCGCCGACTTCGGCGGGACCGAAGCTCGGTGCGGGGATGCCATAGTCGGCGAAGACCACCGGGATCGTTCCGTTGGTCTCGATCGTGGCGCCGTCGCGCTGGGCGACGATGGCGAAGGTGACGGACCTGGTCTTGCCCCGCAGCGTCAGGTCACCGGTCGCCTTCACCGTCACCTGCTTCCCGTTCGGGGGGACAGCTCCGAGATCGATCGGCGACGTGAGCGTGAAGGTCGCATTCGGGAACTCCGTGGTGTCCATGATCCGGCCCTGGAACTGGCGGTCCCGGTTGGCCTGGTCGCTCGTGACCTTGGTGAGGTCGGCGGTGAAGGTCGCGGTCTCCACGCTCGTTCCCGAGATGGTCATGTCGCCGGTGATCGCGGTGGTCTTGCCGACCGCGGTGGCGCTCTGACCGAACAGGACCTCGGGCACCCGGTACTGGACCGCGCTTCCGAACTTCACCTTCCACGCGCCGTCGATGCCGGCCGTGGTCGCTGCAGTCGACGAGGTGCCGTTGCTCGGCTTGGTCGACTCGACGGTCGCCAGCTTCAGCTTCGCAGGTGGGGCCCCCTCGATGAAGTGGATGTAGACGAACGGTCCGCCGACGAAGAGGACCACGAGCAGGATCGGGATGCCGATGAACCAGGCCCTCTTGTTGCGCATCACGGTGCGGAATGACATGGGGGCATTCTGGGGAGGGGGTCTGAGAGCTCGCTGGGGGTAGTGCTAGTTCGGTGCAAGAACCTCCGGAGATTGCGCGCGCTAGCGAAAATCGCGCGAACGCAACGCGTCGGCGAGGGTGAGCGGCAACGGCTCGATCCGCTGGGCCAGCACGTTGATCACCCCCTGGTGGCGTTCCAGCAGGCCGCGCACGCGCAGCGCCGGGGCGACGCGGGCCACCTTGCGATAGCGCTTCCACACCCCCGGGGGGCAGATCACGTTGATCAGCCCGGTTTCATCCTCGAGGTTCAGGAAGACGGTGCCGTTGGCCGTCTCGGGCTGCTGGCGATGGGTGACGATCCCGGCGATGTCCACGATGCTGCGGGCCTCGATCTCGCGCAGCGCGGCCGCGGTGACCACGCCCTGGGACGTGAGCTCCTCCCGCACGAACTCGGTGGGGTGCCGTCCCGGAGCCATGCCCGTGGCCCAGAGATCTGCCGCGGTCTCTTCCACCTCGGTCATCCCCGGCAGTGCCGGGGCCTCGATCCCGGTGAGCACGCCGGGAAGCGTCATCGGGTTCGCGTCGCGCAACGCGCCGGCCGCCCACAACCCCGCGCGCCGGTCCACCCCGAAGCAGGCGAACGCACCCGCGGTCGCGAGTGACTCGAGCGCGTCGACTGGCGCAGCCGTCCGGCGGGTGAAGTCCTCGAGATCGCGGAACGGCTCCGACGCACGCTCGTCGTCGATGCGGTCGAGCAGCGCGCTCGAGAGGCCGCGCACGTACCGCAACCCGGTGCGCACCGCATGGATCGACGGATCGGCGTGCCAGCCCGGTAACGGATGGCCGACCGGACCCGCCTCGGAGCCGCGCCGTTCGAGGGTGCAGTCCCGCCGTGACCGCTCGACGCACGGGCCGAGCACCTCCACCCCGTGACGACGGGCGTCGCGCACGAGCGTGTGCGGCGAGTAGAAGCCCATCGGCTGCGCGTTCAGCAACCCGCACACGAACTCGGCCGGATAGTGCAGCTTGATCCACGCGCTCGAGTACACGAGGTAGGCGAAGCTCACCGAATGGCTCTCGGGGAAGCCGAAGCTGGCGAAGGCCTCGAGCTTCTTCGCGATCTCCTCCGCGGTCGCGCCCGTGATCCCGCGCTCGGCCATGCCCAGCATGAGCCGGTCGCGCATGCGAGCCATGCGTGCCTTCGAACGCTTGGATCCCATCGCCTGGCGGAGCTGGTCCGCCTCACCCGCGCTGAAGCCGGCCGCGTCGATCGCCATCTGCATGAGCTGCTCCTGGAACAACGGCACGCCGAGCGTCTTGCGCAGGCAGTCCTCGAGGATCGGATGGGGGTAGGTGACCTCCTCCTCACCGTTGCGCCGCCGCAGGTACGGGTGCACGGATCCGCCCTGGATCGGGCCCGGCCGGATGAGCGCGACCTCCACCACGAGGTCGTAGAAGGTCTCGGGTCGGAGACGGGGCAGCGTGGCCATCTGCGCGCGGCTCTCCACCTGGAACACCCCGATCGTGTCGGCCGCGGTGAGCAGCGCGTACACGGCCGGTTCTTGCGGGATGGTGGCGAGATCCACCTCCACCTGCTCGTGCTCACGGATCAGGTCCACCGCGAGGTGCAGCATCGTGAGCATCCCGAGCCCGAGCAGGTCGAACTTCACCAGACCGGCCGCGGCGCAATCGTCCTTGTCCCACTGGAGCACGGACCGACCCTCCATGCGCGCCCACTCGATCGGGCAGCACTCCACCAACGGCCGATCGGCCATCACCATCCCGCCGGAGTGGATGCCGAGGTGACGGGGGAAGTCCTGCACCTGCTCCGCGAGCTCCAACACCATCTCCGGGACCGGCGGTGCGTCCTCGCTCTCGCGGAAGTCGGTGAACGCACCGTCCTTCGACCGCCAACGATCGATCCAACGGGTGATCGCGTCGGCATGACCGGGTGACAGGCCGGCGACCTTCGCCATCTCGCGCAACGCCGAGCGCGGTCGGTACGTGATGACGTTGGCAACCTGCGCCGCGCGGTCCCGCCCGTAGCGCTCGTAGACGTACTGGATGACCTCCTCGCGGCGCTGGTGCTCGATGTCCAGGTCGATGTCCGGAGGGCCGTCGCGCTCGGTGGAGAGAAACCGCTCGAAGAGCAGACCGAGCGCGACCGCGTCGGCCTTGGTGACCCCGAGCGCGTAGCAAACCGCGCTGTTCGCTGCGCTGCCACGCCCCTGGCAGTAGATGTCGTTGGTGTGGCAGAACTCGACGATGTCGTGCAGCAGCAGGAAGTAGCCGGGGAAGCCGAGCTGCTCGACCACGCCCAGCTCGTAGTCGATCTGGCGCATCGCCTGCGCGTGCATGGGATGGGTCGATGGGTAGTACACCGCCGCGCCGCGCCGCGTGAGCTCGCGCAACCAGCTCATGTCCGTGTGGCCTTCCGGAACCGGGTAGTCCGGCAGGTTCGGGACCGCGACCCGCAGGTCGAAGGCACACGCCGCGGCCACCTCCGCGGCGCGCTCGACCGCGCCGGGATAGCGGGCGAAGCGCCGGAGCTGCTCCGCGGGGCTGCGCAGGTGCGCGAACGGCGTGGCCGGCAGCCAGCCGTCGAGCTCGTCGAGGCTGCGGCGGCTGCGGATCGCCGCGAGCGCGGTGGCCAGCCGGTGCCGGTCCGGGGTCGCGTAGTGGACGTTGTTCGTGGCCACGACCTCGACCCCGGTGCGCCCCGCGAGGCGTGCCAGGGCGTCGTTGCGCGGGCGGTCCATCGGGTCACCGTGATCCCAGAGCTCGAGCAGCACACGGTCACGACCGAACGCCTCGACCAGACGCGCGAGCGCGTGCTCCGCCGCGGCCGGGCCGTCGCGCACGAGCGCGGCAGGGACGGCGCCCTTGCGACAGCCGGTCAGGACGAACCAGCTCCCCCGGCCGGCGCGCGGCGCGTTCGCCAGATCCGCGAGCGTGAGCCGGGGCGCGCTCTTCTCGCCGCGCATCTGCGCCTCGCTGATCGCACGAGCGAGGCCGGCGTAACCGGCCGGACCCTCACCGATGATCACGAGGTGCTCCCCCGGCGGATCGGCCTGGCCGGTCGGCCGCGCCGGCTCCGAGCGCGTGCGAACGCCCGGAGATCGAGCCGGCGGGACCGAAGAAGGCGGTCGTTCCACCTCGAGGGTCAGCTCGGCACCGAAGACGGTGGGAAGCCCGAGCGGGCGCGCGGCCACGGCGAAGCGGACCACGCCGTAGAGCCCATCGTGATCGGTGACGGCGAGCCCGGAGAGCCCCAGGCGGTGCGCCTCTTCGGCCAGCTCCTCGGGGTGGCTCGCCCCGTCCAGAAAGGAGAAGTTCGAGTGGCAGTGCAGCTCCGCGTACTCCGCCATCCGCCGACCTTAGCGAACGTATGTTCGTACCGCCAGGGTCGGGATCCGTCGGGTCCGTTGGGTCAGAATCCCGGGATGACGATCGAGCTGATCCCCCTGTGCACCGCCACGATCACCCTGGCCGACCCCATCCTCATCCCGGACACCCCGGCCGGCATGCGGGTCATCGCCGAGGTCACCGCGTGGGACGTCGAGGGTGAGCGGATCAACGCGCACCTCCGAGGAGTCGCCGCCGGGGACTGGATGACCGTCAACGCGGCGATGCTCGGAACGATCGACGCGCGCGGGCTCCTCGAGACCGACGACGGCGCGTTGATCTACACCTGGTACCACGGTCGGCTCGACCTCTCGGAGGGACCCGGCGCCTTTCCTGCGTACTCGGCGCCGCTCTACGAGACCGGTGACGAGCGCTACGCGTGGCTCAACCCGATCCAGGCCGTCGCCAAGGGAATCCTCTCCTCCGACGGCAAGCAGCTGGTCTACGAGATCTGCGAAGTCCGCTAGTCGCGGCTCTCCTCGAGCACCGGCACGCGTTGTTCCCTTGACCGCGCCGGGTGGTCGCGCCACCCTTGCCCGAGGCGACGAGGGGGGACGCGGTGCGCGACCAGAGCGAATCCGACGGAGGGCTCGGACCTTCCGGCGAGGTAGGCCGGCGCGCGGTGCTCAAGGGCATGGCAACGCTCGGCGCGGGGGCGGCACTGGCCGCGTGCGGTTGGCGTCCCGGCCACGGCTTCCCTCCGGGCCACGGCGGATTCCCACCCGGACGTCTCCTCCCGCCCGGCAGCCGTCCGTACCCGAGGTTGCCCGAGGGCGTCGACACGCTGCCCGAGATCGAGCACATCGTGGTGCTCATGATGGAGAACCACTCCTACGACTCGTACCTCGGTGCGCTCCACTGCGGCGCCGACGGGTTCCGGTTCGGTCGCGACGGGATGCCGCTCAACGCGAACCCCGACGGCAACGGCAACCTGGTGCGCGCGTTTCACATGCCGTCGACCTGCCAGCTGAGTGCCCTCCCCGGCCAGGACTGGAACCGCAGCCACCGGTCGTGGAACGGGGGTCGCAACGACGGCTTCGTCGAGGCGTCGACCGCGGTGGCGATGGGCTACTGGGACGAGCGTGACATCCCCTTCTACTACGGCCTCGCGCGCACGTTCCCGCTGAGCGACCGTTGGTTCGGGTCGGTGCTCGCGCAGACCTATCCGAACCGCCGGTTCCTCATGGCCGGCACCGCAGCCGGGATCGTGAGCACGACCGGCGAGGCACTCAACGCGCCGCCCCCGCCCAACGGCACGATCTTCGACCGGTTCCATGCACACGACATCTCGTGGCGCAACTACTACAGCGACCTCCCGTCGGCCGCGATCATCCTCAAGACGTTGGTCGACTACCCGGCCAACTTCTCGAAGATCGACCAGTTCTACGCCGATGCGGCGGCCGGAAGCCTGCCGTCGTTCAGCCTCGTCGACCCGAACTTCGACACCGAGTCGGAGGAGAACCCCCAGGACGTGCGCAACGGCGAGCAGATGGCCGCCAAGGTGGTCAACGCGGTCATGCACTCGCCCGCGTGGCCGAAGACGCTGCTGATCTGGACCTACGACGAGCACGGTGGCTACTACGACCATGTCCCACCACCGCCTGCGCCGCGCCCCGACGACATCCCGCCGAACATCGACGTGCCGCCGGACCTTCCGGGTGCGTACGACCGCTACTCGTTCCGCGTGCCGGCTGTGATGGTTTCTCCGTTCGCGCGTCGCAACTACGTGTCACATGTCGTGCACGACCACACCTCGGTGCTCAAGCTCGTCGAGACCAAGTGGAACCTCGGCGCGCTGACCTACCGCGACGCGAACGCCGACAACCTGCTCGACTCCCTGGACCTTCACGGCCACCCCACGTTCCTGGAGCCGCCGGTGCTGCCGCAGCCCGCGCTCGCGGCCGGTCCCGACCTCTGCACCCCCGGCGACCCCGGAGGGCCGATCCCGCCGCCGGACGCGGTCGTGCCGGCCGCCGGCAACCCCTGGCTCCAGCTGCATTCCTGATCACGGACTTGCCGGGCGCCACTCGTACCGCGCGCCCCGATCAGCCGTGGAGGACTCCCGCGGCAACCAGCGCCTGTTCGGTCTCGACGATGCCGCGGACCCTCACCGCAGCGAACCCCGCGTTGAGCGCTCCGTCGACGTTGAGCTGGTTGTCGTCCAGGAACAAGACCCGCTCGGGAGGCGCGGGGAGGAGCTGAGCAACCCGGTCGAAGACGTCCCGGTCCGGCTTGAGCAGCCCGAGCTCGAAGGACAAGAACCGGAAGTCGAACGCATCCAAGATCGGCCATCGGGCGAAGTTGTCGTCCCAATGCGACGCGTTGGTGTTGCTCAGGCAACCGGTCGGCACCGTCCGGCGCACGGTACGAACGAGCACTTCCGCACCGGGGAACGGGGCGAGGGGCCACGCCGCAAAGGTTTCGAGAAACGCCTCCGGCTCCACCGTCAAGTGCCAGTCGTCGACGACGCCGGCCGCGAATTCGTCCGCGGAGCACTCCCCGCGTTCGAAGCTGCGGACCCACCGGCAGCCGAGCCAGCGCCGCCACAGCTCGTCGTCGCTCTCGATGCCGGCGAGCTCGCGCATCGGTGCGACGCCGTTCAGCTCGATGAGCACGCCACCGAGATCGAACAGCACCACCTCGATCGCGTCGACGCCCATGTGCGAGAGGGTACCGAGGGTCGCGAGGACCGCGCACCCCGCGCTCCCCGACCTTGGCGTCGTGCAGGCGCGTATACCGCACGTGTACGACGCGAAAGCGAACCGGATCAGTCGTAGAGGGCGTCGAGGGTGGCTTGGCCGCGCTCCACGCGCACGAGGCACGCCACCTCGCCCATCACGATCTGCCAGTGCACGCGCCGGGCCCACCCACGGCGGTCCCACCACCGCACGTCCTGGGCCCAGGGTCCCGCCCAGGCGGTGATCTCGCCGCCCCGACGCGGGAGCGCGTCGCAGCGCAACACCGCCGGTGGCGCAGACGCCTCACCGCGGCTCGACACCGTGACCGGCTGCCCGCGCGAGTCCAGCAGCTCGGCCGGAGGTGGTGGCTCGAGGACGCGCGCCGGCGAGGGACCCGGCACCGCCCCCGGCCACGCGGGCTGGAGCGGACGACGCGGCCCGGGTTCACGCGGCTCTCCCCACGGCACCCAGCGCACGCGCTCGACCGGCGTGCGACCGCCTTGGGCCACCGGGGTCACGACGTGCTCCGGGCCCAGCAATCCCTGCACGCGTGCGAAGACGTGCGCGGCGCGATCGACCGCGGCCGCGTCGCCACCCCAGAAGCCGAGCTGGCGACCCCGCGCCGGGATCACCTGGTCGGGCGTGAGCCGGAGCAGGGTCAGGCCACCGGTGAGGCGGTCGCCGGCCGCGGCGCGCTCCCCCAGGCCACCGGTGATCCAGCCGTCGAGCTGCCAACGGACGCGCTCGGTCAACGCCGCGGGTGTGAGCGCGCCTTCGTGTCGCCACGCACGCGCCAGGTGCTCGCCGTGCTCGGTCTCGGCCTCGACGACGACCTGTGTGCACGCGAGACCGCGCTCCGCCAAGCTGCCCAGCAACCGGTCGGCCAGACCCTTCGCCGCGAACGCCGCCTCGTCGACCCGCTCGGCCGGCGGATCGAGCTCGCAGGCCTCCACCAGGTCCGGAGGCGGCACGGTGAGCGCGGGTGGGTGCTCCTCCTCCCCCCGTGCAAGCCGGTGCGCACCGATCCCCTCGGGACCGAAGCGGGCCAGCACCGCGGGTGCAGGAAGCGCCGCGAACGCACCGAGCGTCCGCAACCCCAATCGACCCAGGACCCCGGCCAACGTTTCATCGCCCAGGGCTCCCACCGGCCACCCGGCAAGGAACGCCGGGGTTTCCCCCGGTGGGACGATCCGCGCGCGCCGCGCCGCGAGCCGGGCCGCGAACCCACCATCGGCAATCCCGGCGCGCGCGTCGTCGATGCCCTCGGCGAGCACCGCCTCGAGCACGTGGGCCACGAGCCCGGCATCGCCCCCGAAGTATCGCGACGGGCCCCGGGTGGGAAACGCGAGCACCCCGGGACGATCGATCACCAGACGAGGGGTGAGTCGTTCGACGGCCCGCGCCACCGGTTCGAACGCGCGCGCGTCGGCAGCCGCGTCGAGCTCCACGATGGTGATGCCGGGACAGCGCGCTTCGGCCTCGCGCCGGCGGAGGCCGGCGCCCACCTCTTCGTCGCGTGCCTCTCGTGACGCTGCAAGGACCCGGCCGCGCTCGAGCACCGCGACGGGCTCACCGCCGGGTGCATCCCCGCGCCGCCGCGCGGCCACCACCGGCCAGTCCGGACACCACAGCCCCAGAGTCCGGGTGGGGATCGGGTCGGGTGCCATCAGCCGGTCGTCGTCAACCGGTGAGGGCCAGCGCGTCCCCGGCCGTCCGCACGCTCGACACCGTGCCGCGTCCCTCGATCCGCAGTCGCAGCGCGCGAGGTGCGAGCACTCCCTGGCCCGGCTCGAGCCCGGGCCAGGCACCACCCTCGGCCCAGAGTCGCAACCCGGCGTCGGCGGGCCACGCGTGCGCCGGCGAGCTCACCATCACCAGCACGGTCCTGCGCTCCCGCGCGCGGGCGACCAGACGACGCGCGTCACCGACGCGCAGGCCTCGCGGGACATCGGCCATGACCAGGCTCACCCCGTCGAGCAGTGCCGCCACGACGGTTGCCCAACGATCGTTCGGTACCCCGCGCACGACGGCGAAGCGTGAGAGATCCACCCCCGCTTCGCCGGCCGCGAGACCACCGATGGTGCCGGAGAGATCCACCGCCGCCGCCCACTCCCCCGCGGCAGTCGCCGCGGCGGCCAGACCGAGCGCCAACGAGGTCACTCCCGCGCCCGGCTCGCCGCCAACGGTGGCCACCGCTCCCCGCTGCAGCGCGCCGCCGGGAAGGAGCGCACCGAGTGGACCCGGGACGGACAGCAGGCGTTCGCGGGCCAGCACCACGGGCGCGCCGCGCCGGGCCACCTGGTCGAGAAGCGCCCGCGACGCCGCGTCACGACGAGGAAGGGACAGAGGTTGCGTGGGGGGAAGTGCCGCAACGGCCACCTGTCCACCATAGCGAACGTATGTTCGTATCGTCCAGTGCGGGTCGCTGGCCGGGATTGGTGGTCAAGGTCGTCGTGGGCGCGCCGAGAACATGGCCATGCTGTCGCACGCACCCACTCCGGAGCCGGAGCTCGCCCACGGCGAGCTCCACCATCACGAGCTCTTCGACGCGGACACCGACGACGCGGGCACCGACGACGCCTCGAACGGCTACATCGTCTTCTCGCTCGGGCCCGACCTCGCGGAAGCCACGCTCGACGCATACGGAGACATGGCACCCGCGCGACGCACGGCATAGGCGCGGCTCCGGCCAACATCCGCACGTAGGGTCGCGGCGATGTCGCGACGCGCGTTCCGCTTGCCGCTGGGCCGCTACCTCCCGCCCATGGGGAGCGCGTTCGTCTCCGTCGAGGTGCTCGGTGGCGTCATCCTGCTCGCGGCGACGATCGTGGCGCTCACCTGGGCCAACATCTCACTCTCGTCCTACGAGCACCTCTGGTCGACGCACTTCACGATCGGAGTCGGTCGGCACTCGCTGACCGAGGACCTCCAGCACTGGGTGAACGACGGGCTGATGACGGTGTTCTTCTTCGTCGTCGGACTCGAGATCAAGCGCGAGCTGGTGCGCGGCGAGCTGCGCGACCCGCGCACCGCCAGCCTGCCTGCGATCGCGGCCGTCGGCGGGATGGTCGTCCCCGCGCTCCTCTACCTCGCGATCAACGCGGGCGGACCGGGCGCCCGCGGGTGGGCGATCCCGATGGCCACCGACATCGCGTTCGCGGTCGCGGTGCTGGCGATCGCCGGCTCCCGGATCCCACCGAACCTCAAGCTGTTCCTGCTCACGCTCGCGATCGTCGACGACGTCGGCGCAATCGTGGTGATCGCGGTGTTCTACTCCGGGCAGATCTCGGGTCTCTGGCTCCTGGGTGCCGCCGGCGCGGTCATCGGGATCGTGGTGCTCCAACGGCTCCGGCTTCGACACGTGTGGGTGTACGTGCTGCCCGCGGTCGTGCTCTGGGTGTGCGTCTTGGAGTCCGGCGTCCACGCGACGGTCGCCGGCGTCCTCCTCGGGCTGCTCACACCGGCGCGCCCGATCGACGGCCATGAGGTCATCGAACCAATCGAGGCTGCGTTGCACCCCTGGTCGAGCTTTCTGATCGTGCCGCTCTTCGCGCTCGCGAACGCGGGCGTGTACCTGCGCGGCGGGGGCATCGATCGCACGCTGACCAGCCCGATCGCGTGGGGGGTCGTCGTCGGGCTCGTGATCGGGAAGCCACTCGGGATCGTGACGACGGCCGCACTCGCGCGGCGGCTCCGGCTCGGTCGGCTCCCCGAGGGTGTGCATCTCCAGCACCTGGTTGCCGCCGGTGCCGCGGCCGGGATCGGCTTCACGGTCTCGTTGTTCGTCGCGAACCTGTCGTACCGCGGCGTCCGGCTCGACGACGCCAAGGTCGCGATCCTCGGCGCGTCGGTCATCAGCGGGGCCCTCGGCCTGGGGTTGCTCCGGCTGACCGCCCGGCGGCCCGCTTCGTGACCCGGTTCAGTGCGGCGCCGGGAGCTGCGCGAGCTGGCTCACCGAGAACAGGAGGATCAGCACCCCCAGCCCGATCAAGCCGTAGCGGGCGACCGGGATCGGGAACTGCGTGCTGATGCCCACGAGGAAGAGCACCGTGGCGAGGTACACGGTGATCCGCACGTAGTCGTCGGCGTGCTCGCCCTCGTCGGAGCCGCGGGCGAACAGCTTCTCCCCCTGGGCCTTCAGCGCCTTCGCCTGCACCACTTGCGGTTGCTGGTACTCCGGCATCACCTGTGGCCCGGCCGGAGCGCGAGGGTTGTGATCGGGATCGGTCGCGAGCCACGCGTTGAACGCGTCTTGGAAGTTCGGTCGCATGCGGCGGATCGCGACTGCTTCGTCGGCCGCGTCGTTCTGGACGTGCGCGCTGAACCACGCGTTGAACGTCAACGCGTCCCCGACCCGGTACTGCAGTCCCTCCAGGTCAGCCGCGTTGCCGGCGTTCCTCGCAGTCGATGCCTGCGCGACCGTCAGGCGCGACTCCGTAGACCACTTTGCCGACGCGTATCCGGACCACGCGGCGGTCAACGCCACGATCGCGAGCAACGCGGCTTCGATGATGCTGATCCGGCGGTCGTGGCGCGAGGTGTGATCGCCGGAATGCTTGGCGTGCTCGGAGATCTCCTTCGCGACTTCACCCGGCCCGAGCCCCGCCTCACCCATCCGTCCCCTGTCCCCTGATCGTCGAGCAACTCGCTCGGCCGGGACAGTACCGGCCGAGCTGCATCGGCGGGTGGTGCAAGACCGTTGCGGACTGCAACTGTTGTAGGCTGCAACTGATGGACACCCCACTGCCGAACGTCACCGACGCGGTGCTGCTCGCATCCCGCGTGCTCGTCGGGGTCGCGGCCCGCTCACTCGCGGCCGTCGAGGACGAGGTCACGCTCCCCCAGTTCCGCGCGCTCGTCGTGCTCGCCGGAAGTGAACGTAACCTCGGTGAGCTGGCCGAGTCGCTCGATGTCCATCCGTCGAGCGCGACGCGCCTCTGCACGCGCCTCGAAGCCAAGGGTCTCATCACGAGGCGGCCCGCGGCACAGAGTCGGCGGGAGCTCCTCGTGAGTCTCACACCCGAGGGTCGGATCCTCGTGGACGCCGTCACGAAGCGACGCCGCCGGGAGATCGCGAGGATCGTTGCCCGCATCCCCGACCGGGAGCAACGAGTCTTGATCCACGCCCTGGGCATCTTCGCCGACGCCGCAGGCGAGATGCCCGAGCCTTCGTGGTCCTTCGGGTGGGAGCACCATTGAGCATCCCGCTCGAACGTTGGTGGAGTGCGTCGAAGCGCGCGGTCGTTGCTGCGTTCACGATCCGCTCGCGCCAGGTGCTCGTGTTCGCGGCGCTCGCGGGTGCGATCACCGGGCTCGGGGTCGCGCTGTTCGAGACCGTCGTGGTCGAGGTGATCTTCGATCACCTGCTCGACCTCCCGCTCTGGGCGCTCGCGGTGATGCCGACGATCGGGCTCGTGGTCGCAGCCCTCTCCCTCCGTTACCTCGGTCCCGCGACACCGGGAACCACCGACGCCTATCTGCAGGCCTTCCACGATCCCGCGGAGGGCCTTGCGCTCCGGACGCTCCCGGCGCGCATGCTGGCCGCCATCGGAACCCTCGGCTTCGGTGGCGCTATGGGGCTCGAGGGCCCGTCGCTGTACCTCGGTGCTTCCATCGGCGCGAGCCTGCAGTCGCGCTTTCACCGGTTTTTCCGATCGATCGACCACCGGGTGCTGATGGTGGCCGGCGCCGCAGCCGGCGTCGCCGCGATCTTCAAGGCCCCGGCGACCGGCGCCGTGTTCGCGCTCGAGGTTCCCTACCAGGACGACTTCGCGCGCAAGATGCTGCTCCCCGTGTTGGTGTCCGCAGCAAGCGGGTACCTCGTCTTCGTCGCGATTCACGGCACCGCCAGCCTCATCCCGTCCTCGGGATCACCTGCGCTCTCTGCCGCGGACCTCATCGGCAGTGTCGTCCTCGGTCTCGCCGCCGGCCTGGTCGCGCGCGCCTTCGCCGCGCTGCTGCGCCAGGCGAAGGAGCTCACGACGGGCCCCGGGATCTGGCCACGCGTGCTCGCCGCCGGCCTGACCATGGCCCTGCTCCTCTGGATCGGCGAACTCGTTGCACACGAACCGGTGACGATCGGGGTCGGCTACCACACGGTCGCGTGGGCGCTCGAGCCGCACCGCGCCGCGTGGATCCTCTTGACCGTGCTGTTGCTGCGGTGCTTCGCGACCGCCGCGACAGTGGCCGGAGGCGGCGTCGGAGGACTCTTCATCCCGCTCGTGGTTGCGGGCGCGCTGCTCGGCCGCGCGGCCGGCGTCATGCTCCCCGGCCTCGACGATCAGCTCGCGGTCGTCATCGGCGTCGCCGCGGTGCTCGGCGCGGGCTATCGGGTGCCGCTCGCGGCCGTCGTGTTCGTCGCCGAGGCCACCGGTCGGCCGGGCTTCGTGGTCCCCGCGCTCCTGGCCGCGGTCGCCGCCGACCTGATGATGGGCCGGCGCTCCGTCACCGCCTACCAGCAACCTTCGAACCTCGCCGGACCGCTCGGCGACGAACCCGGAGCGGCCCTATGAGCAACGACCACCGCCCTGTCGAACTGCTCATCGGCGTCTACAACGCGGATGGAGGCATCGCCGGCGAGCTCCGGTACGTCGCCCGCAAGGCCGTCGGACGAGGGCACTGCGCGCTGTGCGACATCACGCACCGAGGATTCACGCAGCGCGCCGAATGGTCGGAGGCCTGCGGCCGGATGGCCACGCCATTCGAGCTCCTGCACCTCAACGAACGGCCGGACGACGTGCGCCGAGCCTCCGACGGCACGGTGCCCTGCGTCCTGGCCCGAGTGGGCAACGAGCTCGTCACCCTGCTCGGACCGCAGGATCTGGATGCGTGCGGAGCGAACGTCGCCGAGTTCGAACGCCGTCTTCACGACGCGGCGCTCGCGCGCGGGCTCCTGCTGGCCTGACCTTCGCCGGGGATCAGCGCTTGGAGGCGATGATCGAGCGGGCGCTGCTCACTCCGGCCCGGTCGTGCGCTCCACGGACAGCTGCGGTCCGGAAGCGAGCGTCTGGAACACGACGCAGTAGCGCTCGGTCAGTCGAAGCAGCGTCGCCAGCTCCTCTTCGCTCGCAGTGCTGTCGAGCGCGAACCGGAGCCTGATCGAGCGAAAGCCGACCGGCGCGTCCTTGGCGACCGAGAGCGTGCCCCGAAAGTCGAGGTCGCCCTCGGCGTGCACCGAGCCCGCGACCTTTATCCCGAGCGAGGTCGCAACCGACTGCATCGTCACGCCCGCGCACGCGACCAGCGCTTCGAGCAACATGTCGCCGGAGCAGGCCAGGGTCCCGTCACCACCGGTCGCGGGATGCAGCCCCGCCTCGACGAGTGCCCGGCCGGTCTGCACCGAGCAGCTGACGTGGTCGCCCAGGACCCCGTCGGCCGAAAGCGTTACGACTGCGGCTTCCGGTTGCTCCCGGTACCGCTCCTTCAGGGGCTGCTGCAGCGTCTTGAGGGCGTCACGATCCATGGTGAGGTCCTGTCTCGAGCGAGGGCCGAGCCTACGGCGCCCACGTGAACACGCGGCGGCCCGCGTCGTCGATCACGGGTACGGAGCGTTAGCCTGCCGGGATGGTGTCTCCCGCCCCGACCACCGGCAGCCTGCAGCTTCGGCCCGGCCAGCTCTCGGCCATCCTCGGCGTGTTCGCGGCGGGCTTCGCGATCTGGATCCTGCCGTGGATCCTCGGCCCGATCGCAATGGTGTTCGGTGGCGTGGCGATGGCCCGGGGTGAGCGCAGGGGGCTCTGGGTCATCGGGATCGCCGCGGTCTGCATCGCGCTCGGCGTGATCGTCCACGCGCTTCCCAGCGAGATCGTCGGGAGCTGACCGCGCGTCTCGCACTCAGGACGAGTCGCGCAGCGATTCCTTCCACGTCCTGAACCGTGTGTGGGACACGCCGTCCGCGCCGACGCCGCTCCCCGTGCCGTCGGCGAACAGCCGAAACGTGTACTGCTCCGCGAGGTCGTCGGATGCCAGCGCCATGTACCGGGCATCCGCGTGCACCGCGGGACCGGCGCGCCACAGCAGGTAGCGGCCGATGCGTCGCTTGTAGGCGACGAGGTCCACCCCGAAGTCGGCACCGAGCGATCGGAGCTCGGGTGGCGCCTCGGGCCACCGATCCGCGGGGATGAGCGAGTCACGCTGGGGCAACGGCGGGAGGTCTTCGGTGTGCACGTCGTGGGTCACCGCGGGGCGGGCCTCGGCCGGAGTCGCCATCCGACCATGGTCGCGCACTACTGCACGTCGAACTCGGTGCCCTCCGGATCGCGCATCGTCACCCAGTACTCACCGCGCTCCTCGAACGACCTGATGACCTCGGCCCCGATCGACTCCAGGCGCGCGATGGTCTCGCCGGCTCGCTGCTTGCGCTCCTCGACCGGCGTTCCGGGACCACCACCGACGTTGAGATCGAGGTGCACGCGCGTCTTGCCCTCCTTCGGCTCGGGAACGCGCTGGAAGAACAGACGCGGCCCGACGCCGTCCGGATCCACGACAGCACTGATCGCGTTCCACTCGGATTCGGGCACGTGGTTGGCCCGCAGCCAGTCTTCCCACGAGTCGAAGCCGGCGGGTGGCGCCTGCACGACGTATCCGAGCGCCTCGGCCCAGAACGCGGAGAGCGCCGCGGGGTCGAGGCAGTCGATCACGACTTGGATCGAGACCGCCATGGGGAACCTCCGGTCCGAGGCGCTCGCGCGCCGGTGATCGGCTAGCCGGCGGGATCGATCGGCGGCGGCGGTTCCATGCCCCGCGCCTCGAAGGACCAACCCGCGTCCGCGCCGTAGTACTCGAAGAGGTGCTCGATGAGGAACCGCGCCCTCGGCTCGAGCTCCGCCCAGCGCTCCGGTGGGGCGACCACCGTCACCGTGTTCGAGTAGACGGTCACGTGCGTGGCCCCGGCTTCGAGCAGGCGTTGCGCGAGCACGTCGGGCGGACGACCGCCACGGGCCCGTGCTTCGTCCTCGGTGCCGTACCGCTCGATCTTCATCCCGGTGAGCGAGCGATTGAGATCGAACATCCACACGGACGGAGACGCGCCGGCGCGGGCAGTGAGGGTGATCGGCTGACCCATGGGCGCAGAGACTACGCGGTCAGGGTCGGCGACCGAGCATGGCGAGGAGCTGGGTCTGGCGGTCCGAGCTCCCGGCGGCGTCGACCCCGGTGCCGAACATCCCGCTGCCGGCCAGCAGCTCGGCTTGGGGCTCCACCACCTCGATGCACGCCTCCACCAAGTTTGGCGGGAGGGCCGGGTCCTGGCCCGTGGCCTTCGCGACATCCCACCCGTGGATGAGGACGTCCACGAACCGGTGACCGCAGTAGACCTCGCCCGGCACCGGTCCGTAGGACACCGCGCACGGCCGCTGCATCGCGCCCGGCGCGCGGAACACAGCGGCCGCGAGATCGGCCGAGGTCAGGTAGGCGGCGGTCGGGTCGTCCCCGAGCACGTCGCCGTCGAGTCCGTCTCCGACCTCCTCGATGGTCTTGCCCACACCGAGCTCGGCGGCCCAGTAGTTGCCGCTCACGATGTGGTTGACCAGCGCGCGGACGTCCCAGTCCGCGCAGGGAGTCGGGCCCGACCACTGCTCCGGGCCGACTCCGGCCACGAACCCGCGCGTCACGTTCAGCGCCGCGGCGTGCACCTCCGGAAGATCCACTGCCATGTCCGTCCTCCTTGATTCAGAACAACCGTCCCGGTGCCGGAGCCAGACCGCCCCAACACAGCCCGTCCATGAAGATCCACGACCGGCGATGGATGGTGGTCGGGCCCCAAGCCGCCAGCGCCGCCTTGTGCACCGGCGCGGGATACCCGCGGTTCGACTCGAAGCCGAACGCCGGGAAGTGCTCGGCTTCCTCCGCCATCATCCGGTCGCGCGTCACCTTGGCCACCACGGAGGCCGCGGCGACCGCGAGTGACGTCGCGTCCCCCTTGATCACCGTCGTGCACCGCGCACCGAGCTGGAGATAGTCGTGGTTGCCGTCGAGGATGACGCGATCCGGCTCGTACCCCTGCGCCGCGAGCTGGCCGAGCGCGCGTTGACCCGCGATCCGTTGAGCCGCGGTCATGCCGAGCGTGTCGCACTCCTCGTGACTCGCGTGCCCGATGCCGATCGCGACGGCCCATCCGCGTACGGACACCGCGGCCACCTCGCGCTGCTCGGGCGTCAACATCTTCGAGTCGCGCACGCCGCGGAGGTGCTCCGGCGCCGGGATGACCGCGGCGACCGTGACCGGGCCGGCCCACGCCCCGCGACCCACCTCATCGATCCCGCAGACGAGTCGCTCGCCCGCCTTCCAGCACTTCCGCTCCAGGCGGAGGGTGGGGCGGGGCGCGAGGGCGGTCACGCGCGGCACGCTACCAACCGAGCCGGCGTCCGGCCGGGAGGGCCACCTCCCCGCCTTGCGCGCGGGGTTTACGATCGCGAAGTGGATCCAGGGACCCGCGTGGAAGTTCGATCGCGCTTCGATCACGCATGGGCCCGTGGCTTCGAGGTCGCAGAACGGATCTCTGCGGACACCGGTCCGCGCTACCGGGTACGGCGACGCTCGGACGGTTCCGTGCTCCCCGTGCTCTTCGACGACCACGAGCTGCGCGCGGAACGCCGCAAGAACGACATGTGGTGGATCTGAGCGCCTCGGGCGCGGCTATTCGGGTGCGGTGCGCAGGGCCTCGATGAGATCCTCGATCGGCAGTGCCTGGAGCGTGGTCGAGCGCATCGTCCCTCGCGCCGCGAGCGTGACGGCTGCCCTGGCCATCGTCGCCTCGTCCGGCGCCTCGATGATGTTGAGGAAGTCCCATTGGCCGAAGAGTGCGTATTGGGCGATCACCTTGAGGCCCATCGACTCAACCTCCGCGGTCACGGCATGGAGCCGCTCGGGCTTCTCGCGCAGCGTCGCCCATCCGCCGGGACCGAGCGTGCTCAACATTGCGTAGGTCGGCATGAAATGAGCCTAACCGGGCTCCAGACGCGCGATGTTGACCGCTTCGTCCGGATCCGCCGCGGTGGCGAACCAGACATCGAGCATCTCGCGGGCGACTTCGACGCTCGTCAGCCGCAAGCTGAGCACCAGCACGTTCGCGTCGTTCCACCGGCGAGCGCCCGCCGCGGTGGCCGCGTCCGCACAGAGTGCGGCCCGCACGCCCTTCACCTTGTTCGCCGCGATCGACGCACCCGTCCCGGTCCAGCAGAACAGGACACCCATGTCGGCACCGCCGCCCGCCACCATCTCACCGACCTCGCGGCCCACCTGCGCCCATTCCTTCTGCTCGTCGCCGGGCGGGCCGATCAGCGCGACGTCGTGAGTACGGGAACGGAGATCGTCGAGCACGGCATCGGTGAGTGGAGTGCGATCGTCGGAGCCGAGGACGATCTTCACGGCAGCAGCGCGGCACGGACGTCGGCCAGGGTCTCGAACGGCCAGTGCGCGACCCCGTTCGACGAGCACCACCGAGCGAGCGCGCCCTTGGCGAAGACCACGTCGGCGAGCAGCGCCGCCTTCAGGTCGCTCGTCCCGTCCCCCACCATCACCGTCGCCCGGCCCCGGTGCCGAGCGTCCTTGATCGGTGCCTGCTTGCAGGTCCCGCAGCTCGAGCAGGCGCAGCAGCGGTCCTCGTTCGGGAACTCGAGCTTCCCCGTGCTCCAGTCCACCGCGTTCGTGAGCACGGGGATGCCCCGGCGCGCACACTCCTCGGTGGCGTAGAACCCGAAGCCGTCCGAGACGACGCAGACCTCCGCGCCCGCGTCGCGCAGCCCGGCGACGAGCGCATCGAGGTCGGGGTCGAGCGGCACCTCGGCGGCGACGCGCCGGAGCAGGTCCGCGTCGTGCGGCAGCAGGTCCCATTCGTCGAGGAGGCAGACCCGGCTGCCGATCTCGCCCGAGTCATACTCGGCGCCGATCTCCTGCCAGCTCGGGTCGCCGAGCCGCTCCAGGAGGTGCACGCCGACGTCGCTCCGGCTGATCGTGCCGTCGAAGTCCAAGAAGACCGACGTCTCGGCCAGCGACAGGTTCGGGGCGACGGGCATCCGCTCGATCGTACCGGCGCATCCTGTCGAATCGCGCAGATTGCGGCGAGCTCGGTCACTCCCCCGCGCCGAGCATCTCCATGAGCGCGGTCCCGATCTCCGGCGCGCGGTCGTCGACCGGGTCCCCCGCCGCGTCGCGCACGTAGAACGTGTCCACGACCTCGTGGCCCAGTGTCACGGCCCGGGCCTGGTGGATGTCGAGACCCAGCCCGGTCAAGGTGCGCGCGATGCGCGAGAGCACCCCGATGTCGTCGGGTGAGCGA
This sequence comes from Acidimicrobiia bacterium, assembly GCA_017882945.1. Classification (GTDB taxonomy): domain Bacteria; phylum Actinomycetota; class Acidimicrobiia; order IMCC26256; family JAENVU01; genus Chersky-806. The sequence goes on from JADGON010000370.1 coordinate 26,083, forward strand.
ACTTCGACGACCGTCGCGCCCGACGCGGCTCCGAGGTGGACGAAGACGACGGGATCCGGCGGGCGCGCCGCGGTCGTTCCCACCGAGCGGTACCGGCGAGACCGTTCTTCCACCGCCGCGTCGAGGTCGACCTCGCCGCGCAACGCGGCAGCGAGGTCGTCGCGGTACCGGGACCAGTCGGGATCCCGGTCGAAGACCGACTGCACGGTGAACGTGTCGACGGCGATCCCTTCCGGGTCGGTCGTCGCGACTGCGCTCCGCACGCTCTGGCCGCGCAACGCGAGTGATCCGACGATCACCGAGAGCAGGCCCGGACGGTCGGGCGCGACCACCACCAACCGGTCGCCGTCGATGTCCACCAGCAGCTCACCTGCGGCGCGCGCCACGAGCGCACGGTGCGCCTCGTCCGACGCGTCGACGGCCGGAGGCCCGGCTTCGCCGCCCAACACCGCGTCCACCCGACGGACGAGGTCGTCGATCAGCTCTTCCTTCCAGCTGCTCCACACCGCCTCACCCGTCGCGAGCGAATCCGCCTTGGTGAGCGCGGCCAGGAGCTCGAGCACCTCGCGGTCCCCCACCGCGCGGGCCACGGTCTCGATGGTGACGGGATCGGTGAGGTCCCGGCTGGTCGCGACCGAGGGCACGAGCAGGTGCTCACGGACGAGGGTGCAAAGGACGGCGACGTCCCCGGGTGGGAAGCCGAGCCGCGGCGCGATCTTCTCCATGAGCTCGACGCCGGCATCGGTGTGATCACCGGGATAGCCCTTCCCCAGATCGTGGAGCCAGGCACCGACCAGGAGCAGGTCGGGACGGGCCACCTCGCGCGTGAGGCGCGCCGCCTGCACCACCGTTTCGACGAGATGCCGGTCGACGGTGAACCGGTGGAAGGAGTTGCGCTGGGGCCGGCTGCGCACCGGCGCCCATTCGGGCAGGAGCCGGTTCATCAGCCCGTGGTGCTCCAGCGCCTCGAACACCGGGACGAGCGGCTCACCCGCGCCGAGCAGGCCGATGAGCGATTCGTGCGCCGCGGCCGACCACGGGTCGCCGGGTGCAGCCGCCTCGGTGAGTCGATCGAGCGCACCGCGCCGGAAGCGCACACCCCGGCGCGCCGCGACCTCGGCGGCCCGCAGGATGAGCGAGTCGTCGTCGAGGTCCGCGTCGGCCAGAACGTCGAGCTCTCCGTCGCGAAGGACGATGCCGGGCCCGACGTCGCGATCGCCACCACCGCCGCGTCCCTTCGGACCCGCGAGCCACGAATTCGCACGCGCCCACGCGTCGTCACCGGCCCAGGCGACCGCGCGACCCGCGGCGGCGACGTCCGCCATCAGCTCGTCGGCATCCCCGAAGCCGAGGCGCGGCGCGACGTCGTCCTGGTACTGGAGCAGGAGCCGGTCGGTTGCCCGTCCGGCAACCCGGTGCAGCTCCACCCGCACCGAGAGCAGCAGGTCGGCCGACGCCCGGGTCAGCTCGAGCTCCGCGGCCACCGGCGCCGCGAGCGAGAGCGCGTGCAGCACCCGCAGGTCCCGCAAGCCACCCTTGCTCTGCTTGAGCTCCGGCTCGAGGAGGTGGGCGACGTCACCTTCCTTGGCGTGACGCTCACGGGTGATGACCTCGAGGCCGGCGAGGCGCTTCCTGGCCCCGCCGATCCACCGCTCGCGCACGGAGTCGATGACTCGGGCGGCGAGGTCGAGATCGCCGGCGATCGGCCGGCCGTCGAGCAGGCTCAGCACGACCTTCAGATCGTCGCCGGCCACTGCGATCGCTTCCTTCGGTGTCCGGACACTGTGATCGAGCGCAATCGCGGCGTCCCAGATCGGGTACCAGAGCCGGTCCGCGACCTCGCCGACATCGCGGCGGCCGTCGTGGATCAGGACGAGGTCCAGATCACTGGCCGGGGCGAGCTCCCGGCGGCCGAGCGCGCCACCCGCGATGACCGCCACCTTGACCTCGTTGCCGAGCAGCCCGCGGACCCACGCGTCCACCAGCGCGGAGTAGGCCGCGCCGAACGCCGGGCCGCGAAGGTCCACATCATCGATGAGCTCCGCTCGCCGCGCCTTGAAGGCGGCCTGATCCACGCGCTCGGAGCGCGCCTGCGGTTCGGCTCGTCGGGTCACTCCGGTCTCCGCACTTCGTGCCCGCTCCAACCTGCGCTCGCCGGACCCGTCTGAGACTACCGGCCGCCACCGCCGTACGATGACGGCGGTGCGCGCGCTCGGGGCACCGGTCGTGATCGTGCAGCCCATCGAGGAGGAGATCGCCCGATGACCCGGCTGCTCATCGTCGATGGCGATGCCCAGCTACGCCACGCGCTCGGAACTGCGCTGCGGGTCAACGGCTTCGATGTCGTCGACGCCGACTCGGGGGAGGAAGGCCTGCAGGTGAACACCGCGCAACGGCCGGACGCCGTCATCCTCGACCTCGTGCTGCCCGGGATCGACGGCATGCAGGTGCTGCGGGAGATCCGGACCGCCAGCGCGGTGCCTGTGATCGTGCTGACTCTCCGGGACCTGCGCGAAGACAAGGTCGCGGCGTTGGACGCCGGCGCTGACGACTACGTCACGAAGCCCTTCGACACCGAAGAGCTCCTGGCACGCATCCGCGCCGCCCTGCGCCGCCATCAACCGGCCGCGACGCCGCCGGGAACCATCACGTTCGGCGAGCTGCAGATCGACCTGGACCGGCGAGTGGCGCGCTACGAAGGTGAGCTCGTACGCCTCACCCGCACCGAGCTCAAGATCCTGGAGGTGCTCGCCACCAATCCGGGCCGGCTCGTGACCTACGAGTTCCTGGCGAGCCGGCTGGACTCTGACCGCGAGCCCGACGTGGCCGTCCTGCGGGTCCACGTGGGCAACCTGCGCCGCAAGCTCCGTGACGATGCCGCTCGACCCCGGCTCATCCTCACCGAGCCGGGGCTCGGCTATCGCTGGCTGCCCGAGGTCGAGCCGGACTGAGCGGCGCCGGGGCGCGACGAGAGGCCCGGACCGAAGTCCGGGCCTCTCGTGACCACGTGTTCCCTGCGAATCAGGGATCTTGGGGCAGCTCCGTCTATTCGGTGCTCACCCCCGCCGGGACTCCGGGAGCCGCAGAGCTGGTGGTCTTGCCGGACGGGAGGGGCGAGTACCCCTCGTACGACGGCTCCGGGTGGTACGCCGGGGCGCCGTGCTCGTGGATGTCGAGACCCTCGAGCTCGCCGTCCTCCGAGATCCGGAGCCAGCCCGTCGCCTTGATCGCGAACATCACGAGCAGGCCGGCGCCGAGGACGCACGCCGTGACGAAGACGCTGCCGATGGCCTGCGAGATCAGCTGGTCGGTGCCGCCTCCGTAGAAGAGGCCCTTGGCGCCGAACGCCGGGTTCCCGTAGTCGCCGGTGGCGAACAACCCGATGGCGAGCGTTCCCCAGATGCCGGCGGCGCCGTGCACCGCGAATGCACCACAGGGGTCGTCGACCCGGATCCACTCGGTGAAGTCGATCGCCAGGATCATGATCACCGCGGCGACGACCCCGATGATGATCGACCCGGTTGCCGACACCCAGTAGCACGGTGCGGTGATCGCAACGAGCCCGGCGAGCAGCCCGTTGATGCTGATGCCGACATCCCACTTCTTGGACCGTGGGTAGACCCACATGACGGCGACCAGTGCACCCGCACACGCCGCGAGCGTCGTGTTCGTGGCAACCCGGCCGATGCCTTCGAAGTCCATCGCGGAGAGCGTGCTCCCGGGGTTGAACCCGTACCAACCGAACCAGAGGATGACGCCGCCGAGCGCCGCGAGCGTCATGTTGTGACCGGGAGGCATTCCACCGCCGTCCCGCTTGAACTTCCGACCGATGCGGGGTCCGAGTGCGATCGCACCGGTGAGTGCGAGCACGCCACCGACCGTGTGCACGACCGTCGAGCCGGCGAAGTCACGCATCGGCGTGCCGTTCATGCCGAGGAAGTCGCCAGTGGCCAGGACACCGTTCGGGCCCCAGATCCAGTGGCCGAAGATCGGGTAGATCAGGCCGCTGACGAAGAAGCTGTAGATGATGTCGCCCTTGAAGTCGGTCCGGCCGACCATGGCGCCGGACACGATCGTGCTCGCGGTGTCGGCGAAGGCGAACTGAAACAAGAAGAACGCCATGAAGCCGATGCCGGTCGTGCCGTACGTGTGCGGAACTCCCTGGAGGAAGAAGTAGTGGTAGCCGATCCAGCCGTTGCCACTCCCGAACATGAAGGCGAAGCCGAAGGCGTAGAAGAGCATCCCGCAGAGACCCGTGTCGAAGATGCACTCCATCATCACGTTGGAGGTCTCTCTGGTTCGGGCGAACCCACCCTCCAGCATCATGAACCCGGCCTGCATGAAGAAGACCAGGAATGCCGTGACACACACCCACGCCGTGTTCAGCGGGTTGACGATGTCGCCGGCCTTCACGGCGGGAGCATCCGCGTGGAGCATGGAGGCGCCCGCACTCGTCCCGATGAACCAGAGTGTCAGATAGATGACAGCAATGACTGCGAGAAGACCGAGGAGCTTTCCCGACATGTACTGCCGGAAGAACGTCCTCGAATCCTTGTTCCTGACGTGCATCCGCAAGGTAGTGATCATGGAGAGCACGGTATTGACGCCTGTTTGCCCGACCATGTTCAGACAATGAACGAGGAGGGTCGGCTTTCTGTCGGGAACCAGGCCCTCATCTGACAAGGCAATGAGCTATGACTTTCACCCAGACGCCATGGCTCGCGGCTTTTCATAAAGACACACACGCGCGAGAAGGGGCCCGCCCCGGAGCCGGGCGCGCCGTTGCGCACCGACCTCGGGACGGGCCCCCGGACCAGCCCGGTCCGCCTCCTACAAGGCGTCGTCGCCGAGCTCGCCCGTCCGGATCCGCACCGTCTTCTCGACGGGGATGACCCAGAGCTTGCCGTCACCGATCTTCCCGGTGCGGGCGGCGTCGACGATCGTGGTGACGATCTTCTCCGCATCCGCGTCCGGCACGAGGACCTCCAGCCGTGATTTGGGCAGGAAGTCCACCGTGTACTCACCGCCCCGGTACACCTCGGTGTGCCCTCGCTGTCGGCCGTGACCTCTCGCCTCGGTAACCGTGATGCCGGGGACGTCCAGGGCGTGCAGCGCCGAAGTCACGCCCTCCACCATGTGCGGTTTGATGACCGCGACCACGAGTTTCATTGAGCTCCTCTCGGGCC
>JADGON010000371.1 GCA_017882945.1 Acidimicrobiia bacterium
AGCTCCGCGGCGCGCACCGCGTAGCGCTGGGAGCAGAACGGCAGCAGCGCGAGGTGCGCGCGCTCGCCGGCGTTCGTCGTGTGCTCGAGCACACCGCCGGCATCGGGACGCGCCACGTGGCCGAGCACGGTGATCCCGAGCTCACCCATCAGCGGCCGGATCGCCTCGAAGCGCCCGGGGTTGTCGTGGTTGCCTGCGATCACGACGACCTTCGCCCCGGTGTCGTGCAGGTCCAGGAGCGCGCGCAGCACGATCTGCTCCGCTTCGGCCGACGGCGCCGCCGACTCGTAGAGGTCGCCGGCGACGAGGACGAGGTCGACCCCGCGCTCGCGCGCCACGCCCGCGATCTCTGCGAGGACGCGGCGGTGCTCGTCGAGGCGCGACAGGCCGCGGATCGTCTTGCCGACGTGCCAATCCGAGGTGTGGAGGATCTTCACCGTCTCCTCCGAAGATCTCCCACGGCCGACCGGCGGACCGCGGCTGGCGTACGGCCGTGGGCGGTCCGAAGATCTCCCACGGCCGACCGGCGGACCGCGGCTGGCGTACGGCCGTGGGCGGCGTAGCTCATGCGCCGGGCAGTCCGGCGAACGGATCGAGGTCGTCGGCATCGTCGAGGTCGGCGTCGCGACCGGAGGAAGCCCGGGTCCCCTGCACCTCGTCGGGCCGGGTCGCCCACGCGGGGAACGGGAACTCCGCCACGAGCGGGACGGGGATCTCGGGCTGACTGACGAACATCGTGCCCGGCTTCGCGATCCGGGCTCGCTCCCGGTGCGCGGCGGGAAGGAACCCGTACTCGGGGCGCATCGCTTCGGCCGGGTCCAGGCGCCCGGCGACCCGGAGCGCCGAGTTCGCGATCACCCGGCGCTCCACCTCACTCGCGGTCTGCTGCGCACCGACCAGGATGATGCCGAGGCTGCGCCCCCGCTCCGCCACGTCGAGCAGCAGGTCCTTGATCGGGCTCTGGCCCTCGCGTGGCGCGTACTTGTTGAGCTCGTCGAGCACGACGAACAGCAGTGGCCGGCGCGCCCCGGACTCCTCCTTCTCCTCGAAGGCGCGCTGCAGGGTGACGCCGACGACGAAGCGCTGCGCGCGGTCCATCAGGTTGTGGATGTCCACCACCGTGACCTGCGCGGACTCCACGGTGCGCACGTGCCGATCCGGCCGCAGCGGAACGTCGGCGCGCACCAGGTGACCGAGCGCGCGTTGCGAGGAGAGCAGCCGGCGCACGAACGCGTTGATCGTGCCCATCCCCACGGCCCGGCCGGCCCAGTCCATCATCGTGGCGTCGTCGGTGATCCGGTCCACGATCAGCTCGACGAGGTCGTGATACGTCCTGATCGTCGCGCCGTCGACCGACCAGGCCCCGTCGTCACCCGAACGCTGGCCATCCGTCTTGAGCTTCCGCACCACGCTGTGGATCACCATCGTGTACTGCTGGCGCTCGTCCTCGGCGTCCGCGAACACGAACGGCAGCAGCTCGCCTTCCACGAAGTCCGCGATCGTCCAGTAGTAGGTGCTGACACCGGTGGTCCGCGTCGCGACGTCGGGGCCCGCGTTGGGATCACCCTTGCGGGGTGGCGCGAACACGTTCACCGACGCGAACGGACCCGGGGTGAGACCGAGCGCGCGGTAGCGGTCCTGCTGCACCTCGTCGAGCTTGGCGTTGGGCTGGTCGAGGAAGAGCAGGTCCTCGCCCTTGACGTTGAAGATGAGCGCCTTGGTGTTGACGGCCTCGGCTCCGAGCACCCCTGAGTGGAACATGCTGTAGAGCAGGAACGTCGCGTAGCTCGTCTTGGTCGCGACGCCCGAGATCCCGCTGATGTTGACGTGCGCCCCGCGGGTCCCGTCGAGGAACTCGAGGTTCGCGTACAGCGGTGCGCCGTCCCGGCCGAGCCCGATCGGGACGCGGTGCTCCATCTCGTCGAAGAAGAGCGCGTGGTCCCGCTCCGCGGCCTCGGCGCGACGCGCCTGCGCGCCGGGCAGCGGCGGGACGAACACCTCGGGCTCCACCCGGCTGACCGTGACCTCGGCAACTTCGACCGTCGCGCCCGGGAGCACGCCGTCGGCGATGAGGAAGACGTCCGAGGCGAACTGCGCGCCTTCCTGGCGACCGACGACCTGCGTGACGATGCCCGAGAGGGTCACGGACTCGGCGTCGGGAAGCGGCCGCTCGCAGATCACCACGTCGTCGAGCTGGAGGTAGCGGTCCGGGCTCAGCGCGACCCAGAAGTGCAGCGGCGTGCTGTCCTCGGTGCCGACGACGCGGCCGACCGCGCCGGTGTGCCGCTCCTGCTCGCTCATCTGGCGGAGCGCACGCCGGAGCGGGCACGAAGTGCGGAGGCAGAAGCGACCATGAGAGCGGAGCGTAGCGAGAGGGTGAGACACGACCACGGAGGTGATCCGCACGGTCGGGCGGGGCGAACAGAACGCGACATCCGTTCGGCGATTGGAGCAGGCAATGGCAGTGGCAGTAGTGATGGACTTCGAGGGCGCGACGCTCGATCAGTACGACCAGGTGATCGAGAAGATGGGGTTCAAAGCGACCGGACCGGGCGCGCCCGGGGGCCTCTTCCACTGGGTGACCCGGACCGACTCCGGCATCCGCGTCACCGACGTCTGGGCCACTCGTGAGCAGTTCGAAGCGTTCGCCGCGGACAAGATCGGCCCGATCACCGCGGCAGTCGGCATCCCGGCGCCGCCCACGGCGACCTACCACGACGTGCACAACTACCTGACCAAGGGCTGAGTCAGAGGAGCAAGGACCAGCGTTGGTCTTCCGGGTCGCGCTGGAAGCCCGCGCGCTCCCAGAACGCGATCGCGGTTGCGTTCTCGGTGTTCACCATCGCGTCGAGGCGAACGGCTCCACGCGCCCTGGCACGCGCCCCGGCTTCGGCCACAAGCGCGCGGGCAACTCCGGCGCGACGCGCGTCGGGTTCGGTCGCGAGCCGGTGCATGTGGCAACGCCACCCGTCCCATCCGACGATGAGCGTCCCGATGATCCGGCCGTCGTGCTCGGCGACGAGGAGCGCGTCGGGATCACGCGCTAGAAGCTGCTCCGCCTCGGGCGCCTGACCCGCGTGACGGGTCGGGCCGGCGGCGCGGTTCCACAGGTCGACGACGGCGGGGATGTCGGCCTCGGTCGCGGATCGGATCGCCGGCATCCCGACATCGTGGCAGGAGGCACCGCCTGGCCCCGCGGAGTTACTTCCGGCGCAGGAGGCCGCGCCCGGGGACCAACGGCAGGTCGAGGACGGAGAGCAGCCCGGGGGCGGCGTCGCACACCGCCGGGATCGTGTTGACGAGCCGCGCCGCGGTGCCGACGAGGCCGCCGGTGTTGTGGTCGCCGTCGTCGCCCATCATCTGGACGTCACACGTGTAGCTCGGATTGCCGCTGACGATGACCCGGTACCCGCTCTGGTCGACGGGCTGCGGCCAGTGCGGCGCCAGCGCGTCGTCGAGGCGGGTCACGTGCTCGAGGATGATCCGGGGCTCACCGTCGACGATCCCCTGCACCTCGAAGCGCATGGCCGCCGTCGTCCCCTTCTCGACCACACCGAAGCCGAGGTCGATCGTCTCCTCGGCGGGCAGCCGCTCGTGGACCTCGCGCAGCTCTTCGATCTCGACGCCGAGCCCCGCCGCGAGCACCTTCACCGTGCCACCCCATGCGAACGACAGCACTCCGGGAATCAGCAGCAGTGGTGTGGAGTCGAGCGGCTGACCGAAGCCCATCGTGTCGAAGAGCACCGTCGGTTGCGCGTACGTCGCGTAGTTGACGACTTCCATGACGCGCAGCGTGTCGATGTACTCGCACTGCCCGGTGAGCACGAGGGGAAGCAGGTCGTTGGCCCAACCCGGGTCGATGCCCGAGGTGAAGCACGACACCCCTGCCTCATTGCACGCGTCCTCGAGCGGCTTGCGCATCCCCGGATCGACATGCGGCGGGTAGACGAGGGGCACGACGGAGCTCGAGACGATGTTCTTTCCCGACGCGGCAATGCGCGCCAGGTCCGCGATCGCCTCGCCCGGGCGCAGGTCTGCGGTCGCGGTGTAACAGACGCAGTCGGCCTCGAGGGCAAGGAGCGCGTCCATGTCGTTCGTCGCGGCGACGCCGACCGGGTCGATGCCCACGATCTCGCCCGCATCCCGACCCGCCTTGTCCGCGCTGTGGACCCAGAGGCCCACCAGCTCGAGGTCGGGGTGCTCCGCGATCAGGCGCAGCGCATGGCGCCCCACGTTGCCCGTGCTCCATTGGATGACCTTGTACGCCACGACCACTCCTTCTCTCCAGGAGGCCGGAGCGTAGGCCGGTCGCAGAATCGGCGGATATTTCGGCCTCGGAACGGGAAGGGTCAGGGCCCAGGGGCACATCGAGAGGCGGAGCATTGGCGCCCGGAACGATTGCCGAATGTCACAATTCGGTCACCACGCGGCGGCGCCAGATGGCGCCCCGACCCGGGGTCCCGTTACCCTGAGCGCTTCCGTGACGTCCCGAAAGCCCGTTCTCGTCGCGCGCGCCCAGCGGTTGGCGGTGGCCCTGCTGGCAGTCACCCTGGTGCTCAGCGCGCCCACCGCAGCGGTGGCTGCCCCACGCCCGCGCGACACGGCCGGCGACGCCCAGGGCCGGGTGGCATCCGCCCAACGGGCAGCGAACGCGGAGGCCGGCCGCTACCTCGCCGCGCTGAGCTCGTTCGAGCGGCTCCGGACCCAGGCCACCGAGGTCGAGAACGCCATCAGCCAGGGCGAGCAGCACGCCGCATCGCTGCGTCGCATCGTGCAGGAGCGCGCGGCCCGCGCGTACATGCGGGCCGGTTCGAGCTTGCCCTCCCTGCTCACGGTCGGTGACCTTGCCGACATGATGCGGAGCGACAAGCTGCTCACCACCGCGAACGTGAAGGACTCCGACGCGCTCTCTGTCCTCAACGCGCAACAGGCCGATCTGCGTACGAAACGTGAGGATCTGCACCAGCTCGAGAGCCAGCAGGGCAGTGCGCTCGACAACCTCCAGAGTGCGAGTCGCAAGGCGAACGCGTTGCTCGCGTCCGCGTTGCGGAATCGGCAGGACGTGCAGGCGCGACTCGCCGCGCAGGCCGCGAGCAGGAGCGCGACGCCGGGAAATCGACCGTCGACGCGTCGCGCGCCGCGCGCCACGCCGGTTGTCGCCGTCATCCCCCCGCCGCCGCCGCCGAGCACCGGTGGCGGGTCGAGCTCGCACCACAACGACCCGTTCCTCTCATGCGTCCGGCAACGTGAGAGCAGCGGCAACTACGGCGTGATCAACCACAGCGGCCCGTACTACGGCGCGTACCAATTTCTCGCGTCGACGTGGAACATCGCCGCGAGCCACGCGGGCCGGATCGACCTCGTCGGCGTCCTCCCGTCGAACGCGTCGCCGAACGACCAGGACGAGATCGCGTGGAGCCTGTACCAGTGGCAGGGTGCCGGTCCTTGGGGCGGAGGCTGCTGAGACGTGCGCGCGCTGCGGCTCACTGCGTGGCAGCACGAACCCGAGCTTCTCGACGTCGACGACCCTGAGCCCGGTCCCGGCGCGGTGCTCGTCCGCATCGGCGGCGCGGGCGCGTGCCACTCGGACCTCCACCTCCTGCACGACTTTGCCCCCGGCCTCCTCCCGTTCGACCCGCCGTTCACGCTCGGCCATGAGAACGCCGGCTGGGTCGAGTCGGTCGGTGCGGGGGTCACCGGCCTCGAACCCGGACAACCGGTCGCGGTCTACGGCGCGTGGGGTTGCGGGCGTTGCGGGCGCTGCCTCCAGGGCATGGAGAACTACTGCGAGAACCGCGCCGAGTTCCGCCGCGAAGGTTGCGGGCTCGGGTTCGACGGCGGGATGGCACCGCTCCTGCTCGTGCCGACCGCGCGTCACATCGTCCCCCTGACGGACCTCGACCCGGTCGATGCCGCGCCGCTCACCGACGCGGGGCTGACGCCGTATCACGCCATCAAGCGGTCGCTCGACCAGCTCGTTCCCGGCTCGACGGCGCTGGTGATCGGTGCCGGCGGACTCGGTCACCTTGCGATCCAGATCCTGACCGCGGTCTCCGCCGCCCGGGTCGTCGCCGTCGACCAGTCCCCCGACGCCCTGGAGCTCGCCCTGGCTGTGGGCGCCTCGCACGGGGTGCTCGCCGGTGACACCGCGGCCGCCGAGGTCCGGGAGATCACCAAGGGACGCGGTACGGACCTCGTGCTGGACTTCGTCGGGGTGGACGCCACCATCGCGCTCGCCGCCGCCGTCGCCCGTCCGCTCTCCGACGTCACGCTCATCGGCGTCGGCATGGGGAGCTTCCCGTTCAGCTTCTTCACCGTCCCCTACGAGGTGTCGCTCGCCAGCACCTACTGGGGGTCGGCCAGCGAGCTCCACGAGGTCGTCGCGCTCGCCGAGGCGGGAAAGATCCGAGCGCACGTCGAGCGGTACTCCCTCGACGACGCGGCAAGGGCGTACACCGACCTGGCCGCGGGCACCCTGCGCGGCCGCGCCGTCATCGTCCCCTGACCCCGCTCACCGCTCGTTTGGCGCGCCGGCGGCGGCGTACGCCAGATTCGCGACGAACGGCGGATGGAGATCGGGGCGAGTACCGTCCGGCGGCCGCAGCTCTCGAGGGGGGACACCACATGTTGGAGAGGTTTCGACTCGACGGGAAGGTGGCGATCGTCACCGGCGCCGGCCGAGGGATCGGCGCGGCCACCGCGCTCGCGCTGGCGGAGGCGGGTGCGGACGTCGTGCTCGCGTCGCGCACGAAGGAGCAGCTCGACGGCGTCGCGGCCCAGGTGCGTGACCTCGGTCGACGCGCAGTCGTAGCTCCCACGGACGTCGTCGAGAACGAGGCAGTTGCCGCACTCGCGCAGACCACCGTGGACGAGCTCGGCCGCATCGACATCGTCGTGAACAACGCCGGCGGCACCATGCCCCGCCCGTTCATGGACACGAGCCCCGGTTATCTCGAGCGCGCCTTCCACTTCAACACCGTGAGCGCGTTCGTGCTCAGCAAGGCTGCGGCACCGTTCATGCTCCAGCAGGGGGAAGGCTCGATCGTCAACATCTCCTCGGCGATCGGGCGCCTGCGCGACCGCGGGTTCGTCGCGTACGGCACCGCCAAGGCTGCACTCACCCACATGAGCCGGCTCATGGCCGCGGACCTGGCACCGAAGATCCGCGTCAACGCGATCGCGGTGGGTTCGATCGCCACGAGTGCGCTCGAGACCGTCCTCACCGACGACGCCATCCGCAACGAGATGGTGACCGGCACACCGTTGAAGCGGCTCGGCGAGGCCGACGACATCGCGCTCTGCGCGCTCTACCTGGCGTCGCCCGCGTCGAGCTTCGTCACCGGCAAGCTCTTCGAAGTCGACGGCGGGCTCGAAGAAGCCAACCTCGCGCTCAACCTGCCGGACCTCTGAGCGAAGCGAGCTGACCGTGCGCTGGACCGTCGCGTTCCCCATGTTCCCTGCCGACCACCTGCTGCCGATGGCGCGAGCGGCCGAGGACGCAGGCTTCGACACGATCACCGTGCCCGACTCGGTCTTCTTCCCCGAGAACGTCGCCGAGAAGTACCCCTACTCGGCCGACGGCTCGCGGTTCTGGGCCGGCGACACACCGTTCGTCGACCCGTTCGTCGCGATCGCCGCGATGGCTGCGGTGACGGAGCGCATCCGCTTCCTGACCAACGTCGTGAAGCTCCCGATCCGCGATCCGCTGCTCGTCGCCAAGCAGCTCTCGTCGATGGCGGTGCTCTCGAACGAGCGAGTCGGGCTCGGGGTCGGGCTCAGCTGGATGCCCGAAGAGTTCACGTGGACCCACACCGACATGAAGACCCGCGGCAAGCGCGCCGACGAGATGATCGAGATCCTGCGCCTGGTGTGCGGCGGTGGCGGTCCGCAATGGGTCGAGTACCACGGCAGGTACTACGACTTCGATCGCCTCATGATCGCTCCCGCTCCTCAGCATGCTGTGCCGATCTCCGTGGGTGGACTCTCCGAACCGGCACTGCGGCGCGCGGCGAGGCTGGGCGACGGATGGATCTCGGTGCAGAACACCGCAGCCGACATCTCGGACGCGATCGACGCGCTCACCCGCTACCGCGCCGAGTACGGGCGCAGCGACGTGCCGTTCGAGATCAACGCGCTGTGCATCGACGCCTTCGACCTCGACGGCTACCACCGGCTCGCCGACGCGGGTGTCACCGAGCTCCAGGCCGTTCCCTGGTACTTCTCCGGTGGCGACCCGAACGACCTGACCGTGCAGGTCGACTCCCTCTCCCGCTTCGCGGACGAGGTCATCACCCGGTTCTGATCACCCCGTCGGGCTCCGAGCCGGACGCGTCCGTCGTCGGCGGCTCGTCGTCGGTGGAGATCGGGTCGGCATCGGCGGGACGCCCCTCGGGCGTCTCGGCCTTCAGATCCTCGGGCGAGGGCACGAAGCCCGCGGCGCGGTCGATGAGCCGGTGCACGTTCGAGAGCATGCCTTCGTGCTCCTCGTGGTGGCGGTGGCGCGCCAGCCAGGCGGTGAGCAGGCAACCGATCCCGAACGTCACGAGCGGAACGGTGACGCCCAGCAGGTCGCCGAACACCACGGAGAACTGCTTGCCCAGCCGGTCGGCGACGCCGCTCCAACCGCGCAGGCTGACGGTGCCGACCGCCCACGCCGCCAGGCCCATCGCGAGCAGCAGCCCCGCCAGCGCGAGTGGCACCCGCATCTGCGTGAACGGCTGCTTGGACTCGGCCAGCTCCCGCCGCCGGCGCCAGACCACGAACGCCAGGAGCAGCGAGGCAAGCCCCGCGCCGATCGCCGCGCCGGCGACGAGCGCGCTGCCGAGCGGAGTGCCCTGTTCCACGTTGACGAGGTCCACCTGGCTCGGCTGGTGGGGGTTGTAACGCACCGGCAGCCGGCTCTGGATCCATTGCGCACCAGTCGACTCGACCTGCACCTCGGCGCGGTGTCGGCCACCCGAGCGGTCGTGGAAGAAGAGCCGCAACGTCAGGCCGTCCGTCTCGCGCACGTCGGTGATCTCGGCGGTCGTCCGGACCCAATCGCGGCCGACGCTGCGCTCGTGCCGCCACTCCTTCCACGCGCGGTCGAGCCGGGTGCCGCCGCCGATGAGCAGGGGCAGCGCGACGGCCAGGAGGACGACGATGATGGCGCCGATCAGCAGGCGGACCGGGTTGGCGACGAGCTCGTGGCCGTAGCCGGAGAGCCGGCGCCCGACCGCGAGGAGCCGGTCGATGCCGCGGTCCAGGCGGGTTCGGCGTGCTTCGTCGTCCATCGGATCCTCATGCTCACGGGTCTGCCCGTGATCGGCCACACCCGGGGAGTGCTGAACGGGAACCACCAGCGTCGCGCTTTCCCGGCCTCGGGAATACTCGGATCGCCGGAATTGGGCGGATCCTTGCCGACGCTGATCGCGTTTCGGGCGGCCGTTTCGGACTCGGGGGTACGGTCAGGGCATGCGCTACCGGCCGCTCGGTGACTCCGGTCTCGTCGTGTCCCTCGTGGGACTCGGCGGCAACAACTTCGGCCGCCGCATCGATGTCGACGGCACGCGAGCCGTCGTCGATGCGGCATTCGAC
>JADGON010000372.1 GCA_017882945.1 Acidimicrobiia bacterium
AATCGTTCCGGCGGGTCGTGCAGGCCGGACCCGCACCCGGGCTGCTCGCTTACCACGATGGCGAACCCGTCGGCTGGGTCGCGGTCGCCCCCCGCACGGAGTACCCGCGCCTCAACCGGTCCACCAAGCTCAAGCCGGTCGACGACGCGCCGGCCTGGGCGGTCACCTGCTTCTACATCGACCGCAGGTTCCGGGGCAGCGGGGTCGCCGGAACCCTGCTCGCGGCCGCGGTGGCTCACGCGCGTGATGCGGGAGCCACGGTGATCGAGGGCTACCCCGTCGACCCGGGCGACGGGCGCGCGACGAACGCATCCGCGTTCACCGGTGTGCTCGACATGTTCCGGGCGGCCGGCTTCGACGAGATCGCCCGCCGCGGCGGCCGCCCGATCCTGCGCGCCTCGCTCTGACCCCTCCCCCGACGATCCCGGCGTCGCTCGGGCGCGGGCGTCGTGGAGCACGTGACGCCGGAACGGGCGTGGGCTACCGCGGCAGTCCGAGGATGCGGTCGCCGATGATGCTGCGCTGCACCTCGGAGGTCCCTCCCGCGATCGACGCGGCCTTCGACCACAGCCATTGACGCGACCACTTCCCTTCGAACGGGGATGCGTCGCCGACGACCGTGAGCGCGGCCTCCGAGAGGTGCTGGGTCATGTCCGTCCAGGCCAGCTTGGTGAGGCTGGACTCCGGCCCGGGCTCGATGCCGCGGGCGAGCCGCGAGAGCGTGCGCCAGTTGTGCAGCCGCAGGACCCGCAGCTCCACGAAGGACTGCGCGAGGGCGTCGGAGACCTCGACGTCGTCGAGCGCGCCACGCTCGGCCGCGAGCGCGTACAGCTCGTCGAGGAACACTTCGTGCACGACCTGCTCCTTGAACGGGAACGCGGTGCCCCGCTCGTGGGCCAGCGTCGTGCTCGCCACCGCCCAGCCTTCGTGGAGGCCACCGACGAGGTGGTCCTCGGGGACGAACACGCCGTCGAAGAACACCTCGTTGAACTCGGCTTCCCCGGTGATCTGGACGAGCGGGCGGATCTCGATGCCGGGAGATTCCATGTCCACGATCACGTACGAGATCCCGCGGTGCTTCGACGCCTCGGGGTCCGTCCGGACGAGCGCGATCCCCCAGCGCGCGTACTGCGCATAGCTCGTCCAGACCTTCTGGCCCTCCAGCAGCCAGCCTCGGGGCGCCGGAACCGCACGGGTGCGCAGGGATGCGAGGTCCGAGCCGGCTTCCGGCTCGCTGAACAGCTGGCACCAGATCTCGCTCGCGTCGAGGATCGCGGGGAGCCAGCGCTGCTTCTGCGATTCGGTGCCGTGGGTGAGCAACGTCGGCCCCGCGAGGTTGATCCCCACCCGGTTCACCGGCTGGAGCGCGCGCGAGCGGGCGTACTCCATGTTGTAGATGGCGACTTCGACGGGTGACGCGCCCCGACCGCCGTACTCGGCCGGCCAGTGGATCCCGACCCAGCGATCGGCCGCGAGCTTCGCCTGCCAGGCCCGGCCCCACACAATCTGCTCGTCGAGCGATTCGAACCCCGGTGGCAGCTCCAAGTGGGTCTCGAGCCAGGCCCGGACCTCCCCGGCGAAGACCCGCTCGGCCGCGGTGAAGCTCAGGTCCATCAGAGGTCCCAGAACCGGTCGCGACCGGCGGACACGAAGGCGGCGTGCAGCGCGGTCTCGTCGGTCGCGGTGAACGGCCGGTACGAGTCCTCGCCCCGGCCGCGGACGTAGATCGCGTCCCCACTGACCCGGTCCGCACGCCACTTCTGGTGGATCAACGTCCGCTTCACGATCTTGTTCGTGCCGGTCGTCGGCGGGTCGCGCAGGATCCGCACGTAGCGGGGGCGCCACTTCGGGCCGACGTCGGCGAGCGCGTCGACCCAGGCCGCGAACTGCGCGGGATCGAAGCCGGTGCCGTCGCGCAGCACGAGGCTCGCCATGACCTGGTCGCCGGCCTGCTCGTCAGGGACGCCGTAGACCGCGCTCAGCACGACGCCGGGATGATGCCGGAGCGCGTCCTCGATCGGGCCCGCGGGGAAGTTCTCGCCGTCCACCCGGATCCAGTCCGCGTTGCGACCCGCGAAGTAGAGGTAGCCATCCTCGTCGAGGTAGCCGAGGTCACCGGACCAGTACCAGCCGAACCGCGTCGTCTTCTCGGTGGCTTCCGGGTTGTTGTAGTACCCCTCGAACGGTCCGACACCCGCGGTGTTGACGATCTCGCCGACGCATTCCTCGGCGTTGTCCAGGCGACCGCTTGCGTCGAAGTGCGCGCGCGGCTTCTCGTTGCCGTCCTCGTCGACGACCTTGACGCCGGCGCCGACGCGACCGAGCGCCCCGGCGCGCTCCTCGGCGTCACGGTTCACGGCGACGCCGCCCTCGGTCGCGCCGTAGGCGTCGATGACCTCGACGCCGAACCGGCGCGCGAACTCGTCGACGACCTGTGGCGATCCTTCGTTGCCGAACGCGACCCGAAGTGGGTTGTCCGCGTCGTCGGGACCCTCGGGTTGGGCGAGCAGGTAGCCCAACGGCTTGCCCGTGTAGTTGAAGTAGGTCGCGCCGTAGTGGCGGACGTCGCCGAGCCAGCGCGACGCGGAGAACTTGCGCGCGAGACCGACACTCGCGCCGTAGACGAGCGACGGCGCCCAGCCGACCTGCACCGCGTTGGAGTGGAACAGGGGCATGCACACGTACCCGACGTCATCGGGCCCGATGTCCATGATCATGCCCATCCGGTTCCCGGTCACGAGCAGGCGACGCTGGGAGCACACCACTGCTTTCGGCGCGTCGGAGGTCCCACTCGTGAAGATCAGCGCCCAGATCGTGTCGACGGCCGGTTCGAGGCCCGGGTCGGTCGTCGCACACGCGCCGAGCGCGCCGTCCAGGCTCTCGCCCACCTCGAGCACCGGGGGGAGGCGGTCCGCAATGGGTGCGAGCAGCTCGTGGTGCCTGGGCTCGGTGATCACCAGCCCGCAGTGCGTGTGCTCGACGTCGCGCAGCAGGTGCTCACCTCGGCGGGTGTGGTTCAACCCGACGATCGCCGCACCGGCGAGCGCCGCACCCCCGAAGGCGAAGAGGTACTCGGGCACGTTGTCGAGCAGCACCGCGACGTGCGGAGGGCGGTCGGGGGGGAGCCGGTCGAGGAAGAGGTTCGCCCACCGGAAGGACTGCGCGACGTACTCCCCGTGAGTCCAGACCCGGTCCTCGAACCGGACCGCGGGGCGACCGGCGATCGCCGGATCCGCCGCGTTGCGGCGCAGCAGCGCGGCGGCATTCGGCGCGGGCAGCGGTGCCTGGCCGGGCGGCGGCGCGGCTCGTCCCGTTCGCGACTTCGAACCTGACATCGGCGTCACTCTACGCGGCTCCCGCCCGGCTACCGTCGTCCGATGCTGGGTGCGGCGCCGGCCGGCGAAGTCACGTTCGACGGGCTGCTCGCCGTCATGGTCCTGGCGGTCGTGATCCCACTCGCACTCGGGCTCTTCCCGCGGCTGCCCCTCCCCGGATCGGTGGTCGAGATCATGGCGGGCATCGTGATCGGACCCGCGGTCCTGGGCTGGGTGAGCCCGGATCGGGCGATCGAGGTGCTCGCGAAGCTCGGCGTCGCGTTCCTGCTGTTCCTCGCGGGACTCGAGCTCGACTTCGACGCCCTGCGCGGCCGGCCGCTGCAGTTCGGCCTCATCGGGTTCGCCGGATCGATCGCGCTCGGTCTGGTCGTCACGATCCCGCTCGGGCTCACCGACGTGATCATCGATCCCCTGCTGGTCACGATCATCCTGTCGGCCACCTCGCTCGGCATCGTCATGCCGGTGCTGAAGGACGCGGGCCAGCTCTCGACCCGGCTCGGCACGCTGGTGATCGCGGCGTGCTCGGTCGCGGAGTTCGGGGCGATCGTCTTCCTCTCGATGTTCTTCTCGGGTGCCGGCTCGCCCAACCCGGTCCAGACCGTCGGCAAGCTCATCGTGCTCGGGCTCGCGGTGCTCTGCATCGCGCTGGTCGCGGCTCGCGCCGGGCGGTGGCACCGCTTGCACGATGTCGTCGCGCGCCTGCAGGACACGAGCGCGCAGATCCGGATCCGTATCGCAGTGCTCGCGCTGCTGGCGCTGCTGGTCCTGAGCCAGGAGCTGAAGTTCGACGCCATCCTCGGCGCGTTCATGGCCGGCGCACTGCTCTCCGCGCTCACAAACGCCGAACGCGACGAGGAGCTCGGTGGCTTCCGCCACAAGCTCGACGCGATCGGCTTCGGCTTCTTCATCCCGGTGTTCTTCGTCTCCACCGGGCTCGGCTTCCCGCTCAACGCGCTCTTCGCCGATGCGTCGGCAGTGCTCCGCATCCCGCTCTTCCTCGTCCTGCTCCTCGCGGTTCGCGGTCTCCCGGCCCTCCTCCTGCGCTCGGACGGCTTCGCCCGGCCGCAGATCGCCGCCGCCGGGCTGATGCAGGCGACGTCGCTGTCCTTCGTGGTCGTGGCCACCGAGATCGGGGTGGCCGTCGGTGAGCTCCGCCCGGTGAACGCCGCGTCGCTCGTCGCCGCGGGGATGCTCTCGGTGCTCATCTTCCCCATGACCGCGCTCGCGTTCCTCCGCCGGTCGGCCCCGGTGGCGCCGTCGCCATGACCGTCCCGGTCCTCACCAAGCGCTACGACGACGCGCTGACGTACGCGCGCCAGCTGCACCGGGATCAGATCCGCAAGGGCGCGAAGACTCCATACGTCTCCCACCTGATGAGCGTGAGCGCGATGGTGCTCGAGATGGGTGGCGACGAGGACGCGGCGATCGCGGGCCTGCTGCACGACGCGGTCGAGGACCAGGATGCGACGTTCCGGAGCATCGAAGCGCGGTATGGCCACGCCGTGCGAGAGATCGTCGAGCTCTGCACCGACTCGACGGAACGGCCAAAGGCGGACTGGCTGCGCCGCAAGGTGATGTACCTCCACCGGCTCGAGCAGACGGTCGCGGAACCCGCGCGGTACGCGGGCTACCTCCGCGTCGCGCTCGCCGACAAGCTCCACAACGCCCGCTCGACCCGCGCGGACATCTGGAACGACGGTGACGACCGGGTCTTCGACCTGTTCAAAGGCGCGGGGGCCGACCGCGCCCAACGGCGCGCACGGACACTCGCCTACTACTCCGACGTCGTCCGCATCCTGGGCCCGGTCGGCCTGCCGAGCCCGGGGTTTCGCTGGTACCGCGAAGAGCTCACCCGGGTCGTCGCCGAGATCGGTGGGGGCCCGGACACGAGCTTCACCCTCCTCCCCTGACCTACCTCACCTCTGCCTACCTCTGGCGTTTGGCGTCGGGAGACGCGCGAAGCCGCAGGTCACGCGCCGCGTTGCGACGCCAGAACCGCGGAGGGCGGGGTCAGGTGATGGCGCCGGCTTCCCGGAGGGCAGCGATCCGGGCGTCGTCGTAGCCGAGGACCTCGCGCAGCACCGCGTCGGTGTGCTCACCGACCTCGGGGGCCTTCCCCGGCACGAGCGGCTCCTCGCCGGCGACCTTGACCGGGAACGGGAGCTGATCCGCACCCAGCACGTCGGCGGGCAGCCAGCTCAGCCGGTCCTGGAACTGCGGGTCGTCATGCACCGTGTGCGCGGTGTTGACCGGGGCGATCGGGACATCCGTCTCGATGCCGAAGTCCACCCAGTCCGCGGTCGTCCGCCCGCGGAAGATCTCGGTGAGCTCGTCCTGCAGCTCGATGTTGCCGCGAGCGTGATCGCCGTACTGCGAGCCGGGCCAGCGCTCGAACAGCTCCGGACGGTCCACTGCATCGGTGAACTTCTTCCAGAAGTGCTGCTCGCTCGCCATGAACAGCACGAAGCCGTCGATCGATTCGTACACCTGGTACCGCACGCCACCACGCATGCCGGCGATGGCCGGCTCGCGGCGCGCGTAGTCGTCGGACTTGTTGCCCGTGACCTGGGTTTCGGGCCGCTCGTACGCGCGGTAGGTCTCGCTTCGGTACCAGTCGAACGCGACCGCGGCGTCGGACTGCGCAAGCTCCAGCTCTGCTCCTTCGCCGGTCGCGCGGGCGTGGATGACGGCCGCGAGGATGCCCAACGCACCGAACAGCGGTCCCGCGTTGATCCCGATCGACACGTGGTCGGGGATGCCAGGGTGCCCGTTCGCATCCGTCTCGGGGGCAAAGATCCCCGCCCAGGCGTCGTACGCGATGCCGTGGCTCGCGAGGTCCCGGTACGGCCCCGACGCGCCGTACCCCGAGATCGTGCACTGCACGATGCGCGGGTTGACCTCCTGCATGGCCGCGAAGCTGAGACCACGCCGGGCGAGGCCACCCGGACGCATCGCCTCCACGACGACATCGGCCTCGCGCACGAGGTCGAGGAACAGGTCCACACCCGATTCCGTGCGCAGGTCGATCACGACGCTGCGCTTGCCCCGGTTCACGTGCAGGTGCATCAGCGACACGCCCTCGACGATGGGCCAGGTCATCTGGCGCACGTAGTCACCCTGCGGGGTCTCGACCTTGATCACCTCGGCCCCGAGGTCGGCGAGCGCGGTCGTGATCGCCGCGGGTCCGAGCATCGACACCTCGACGATGCGCACCCCGTCGAGCAGTCTGGTCGTCTTGGCCGTCATCTCCACCCTTACGGTCGGAGCTCCCGCGGGAACCCCTCGGGAGCTTGTGGCTCCGGAGACTAGCGAGCGCTCAATGCGCCACCGGAGTCGTCATCTCGGCCGGTCGGAGCCGGGGAGGAAGGCGCTGGGCGAGGATGACGCCCGCGATCGCGACGCCGCCCGTGATGCACGCCGCGAGCAGGAGGCTGTCCGACTCGAGCCAGCCGGCGACCTCGCCGAGTGCGACCGCCGCGCCCGCGACCCCGGTGCCCAGCGCGAACCCCAGCTGGTCGGAGAGCTGCAACCCCGCGCTGGCCGCCCCCTCGCGGCCGGGCTCGGCGCGCTCGAGCATCACCAGTGAGAGCGGCGCATAGGCGAGTCCCATCCCGGCGGCTCCGATGCTCCACGACACCGCGACGGTCCACACCGGCACCGATGGCGCGAGCAGCGCGGCCACACCCAAGATGCCGACGACGATGCAGCCGAAGCCCAGCCGCACGAAGAAGCGCGGGCCGAGCCGGTGGACATAGTGCTGCTGCACCCAGGCGAACGCCGTCCACGACAGCGTCGAGACCGTGAGGACGATCCCGGTGTAGGTGACCGACTCGTTGCGGACGTTCTGGATCGCGAGTGGGACGAACACGTCCGTGCCGAAGAACGCGAACGTCAGGACCCCTCGGGCGAGCACCGCAGCCGGCAAGCCGGCCCGAGCCTTGAGCGTGCCGGCCGGGACGAGCCTGATGAACGGCGGCAATCCGATCGCGACGCCGATGCCGATGAGCACCGGGATGAGGAACGGGAGTTCGCTCGCCGTCAACCCACCGATGACGAGCCCGGCCCCGACCGCGACGAGCACCGCGTCGCTCGTCTTCGCTCCGGCCGGCACATCGGGAAGGTCCGCGTCGGCATCACGGGGGACGGGGCCGATCCGGAACAGCGCGGGGAGCGTGATGACCGCGGCGATCGCGACGAGCGGCACCAGGCCGAGGAAGACCCACCGCCACCCGAACCCGCGGGCGATGAAGCCGGCCAGGGCCGGACCCGCCAGCGCGGGCACGACCCACGCGGTGGACAGCACCGCGAACATGCGCGGGCGCACCGCCAGCGGATAGCAGCGGCCGATCGCGGCGTACGCGACCGCCGGGACCACACCGGCTCCGAGACCCTGGACGACGCGCGCCAGCACCAGGAACGGCATCGACGGCGCCAGCCCGCCGGCGACCAGGCCCACCGCGAACAGCACGCATCCCACGGCGAACGGTGGGGCGGGACCGCGACGATCCGCCTCCCGGCCCGCGACCACGGTCCCGACCAGGCTCGAGAGGAGGTACGCGCTGAAGACCCAGCCGTAGAGGGAGAGGTCGCCGAGGTCGCGCTCCACCACCGGCAGCACCGTCGCCACCGCGAGCGCTTCGAACCCCACCAGGGTGATCGTGAGCACGAGCCCGGAGGTCAGCGCCCGACGGGACGGAGCGAAGACACCCCCGCCCTCGCGCGCCAACGCGTCCCCCGTCATCTCCTCGATCTTCGCACCCCCACCTGGTCGTGGTGGTGCTCGTGGACGGTCTCCCTCGGCTGGGGGCGGTCACTCGTAGTATCAGCCGGGTGGAGGATCGCACCGGCGCCGGGCTCTACCTGGAGATGACCGACGGGCCGGTCGCGGCCTACGCCGGGGCGCGCGTCCCCGAGGTGCTCGCCGCGCACGGCGTACACCGGGCGACCTGGTGGGAGAACGTCGTGCCCGGCCGCACCGACCTGCCGCGCCAGCTGCCCGAGTTCGCCTACCTCGGCGTGTACGAGGTGGGTGCCACCTTCACGTTCCCATCGACGCCGGCGGGCATCACCGGTCATCATTTCCGCCGCACCGGCCGGCCGGGGCAGGGTCGCCTCACCGGCAAGCCGACCATCGGGCTGTCGCTCGTCCTGATCTCGCCCCGCTCGCCCGACGGCGCGCAGCCGCTGCGTGACTGGGCCGACTTCGTCCACATCCGTCACATCGCCGAGGTGAGCGTGCCCGGCTACTCGATGATCACACCGTACGAGCACGCATCCGGTGCCGACCCGCGGTACCTCCACTTCTACGAGATGGACACCGAGGATCCGGAGGCGTCGTTCAAGGCGATGACGCCGCTCGTCGCCAAGCTGCTCGGAGAGCCGGGCACTCCGGCGTTCGAACACTGGGCGCGCCACCCCGAGCTCCGGATCATGTACGTGAACAGCTTCCGGCGCCTCGGCGAGCGGTCCGCGTGAGCGCCGACCCGGGCTTCTTCACCGTCGTCGACGCGCAGCGGGCGTGCCGCGAGTTCAGCGATGCTCCGGTCCCGGACGCGCTCATCGACCGAGTCCTCGACGCCGCGACGCACGCGCCCAGTGCGGAGAATCGCCAACCCTGGGAGTTCGTGGTCGTGCGCGACCCGCAGCGACGGGCCCGAATCGGCGACCTCATGCGGCGGGCGTGGGAGCAGCACGGCCGCGAGCACTCCGTCGGCCGCCTCTCGCCCGAGCTGTTCACCGCGGTCGATCGGGGCGCCACCGGGTCGATCAGCGCCGCGCCGGTCCTCGTGGTGGCCGCGGCCGACACCACCCGCTGCCTCCCCGTGACCGTGCCCTCCTCCATCTTCCCCGCGCTCCAGAACCTGCTCCTCGCGGCGGGGGCCGTCGGCCTCGGCTCTGCGCTCACGACGATCGCGACCGCGTTCGCCGACGAGCTGCGCACCGTCGTGGGACTGCCCGAAGCCGTGATCCCCGTCGCCGTCGTGCCGCTCGGCGTCCCTGCCAGGCCACTCGGCCCGCCGCGGCGCGAGCCCTTCGCCGCCCACACCCATCGCGACCACTACGGCACCCCCTGGACCACTCCATAGCCCGAAGACCGGGTCGTCGTGGATGGACGGGTCGGCTCAGTAGCCCGCTTCGGGGTTGACGATGTCCTGGAGGGGCTCGCCCGCGCTGAAGCGGCGCAAGTTGTCGACGAAGAGGTCGACGGTGCTGCCCATGCCGAGGTGCGACGCCCACGAGATGTGCGCGCTCAGCCGCACCTGCGGGTGCTCGTAGAGCCAGTGCCCGGCCGGGAGCGGCTCGGGATCGACGGTGTCGAGCGTGGCCATTGCGACCCGGCCGTCATCGAGCGCGACCCGCAGCGCGTCCTGGTCCACCAGCCGGCCGCGCGCGATGTTCACAAGGTGCACGCCCGGCTTCACCGCCGCGAACGCGTCCGCGTCGAGCAGGTGCTCGGTGCGGGCGGTGAGCGGGACCGCGAGGACCAGGTGATCCGACGCCTCGAGCAACGGCCCGAGCGAGGAATGCAGCTCGACGCCGGCGACGGGACTCGGCGCGTCGGTGCGACGCAGCGCGAGCACACGCATTCCGAACGGCACGGCCCGCTCGGCGATCGCGACGCCGATCCCTCCGAGTCCGACGATGCCGAGCGTCCGGTCCTGGAGCCCGCCGAGCCGCTCGAAGTTCCAGTGCTCGGGTGGTTCGTGCAGCCAGACGTCCGGGAAGCGCTTCTCGAACGCGAGCATCGCACCGAGCACGAACTCCGAGATCGGCACCGCGCTGGCCCCCCGCGCGCACGTGACGGTCCGGCCGACGAACAGCTCCGGCGGGACCTTGTCCACGCCGGTGCCGCTCATCTGCACCCATGGCACGCGCTGCGCGTACTCGAAGCTGTGGGGAGCCCAGCCACCGAACAGGACGTCGGCCGTCAGGCCGTCCGCCGGCGGCTCCGGTCCGACGTCGACGACCTCGGCCTCGGGCACGGCGGCCCGGATCTGGTCGCCGATCCGGCTCCCCAGCTCGTTGAGGACGCGCACGCCGGCCACGGCAGCTACTTCTTGTGCTCCATGCCGCTGGGCATCGTCATGCCGACGGGCTGCATGTGCTGGCCGAGGATGCTGTCGAAGTTCTCGACGACACCGTCCACGTCCCAGCCGCCGTCACGCCACATGAACCCGATCTGCTTCGGGGTCTGGTAGATCGTGTAGGCGAAGTCGGTGCGGCCGACGATCTGGCCGTTGACGTGCCCGGCGCCCTCGGACGCGAGGAACGTGACGATCGGCGAGTTGAGCGCGGGGTTCGCCTCCGGCGGCGGCTCGGTGCCGGTGCGCTCGAAGAGGGAGGCGGTCATGCGGGTCGCGCCCGCCGGTGACATCGCGTTGACCGTGATGCCGTACTTGCCGAGCTCGATCGCCCAGACACAGGTCATGCCCATGATCGCAGCCTTGGCCGCGCCGTAGTTCGTCTGGCCGAAGTTCCCGCGTAGCCCGGCTTGCGACGTGACGTTGATGATCCGGCCGTAGCCCGCGTCCTTCATGTACGGCGCGGCATGCCGGGCGCAGTTGAACGTCCCCTTCATGTGCACCGCGACCACCGCGTCGAAGTCCTCCTCGCTCATCTTGACCAGGGAACGGTCGCGCACGATCCCGGCGTTGTTCACCAGGATGTCGATCTTGCCGAACTCGTTGACCGCGGTGTCGATGATCCGCTGCGCGCCCTCGAAGTCGCTGACCGAATCGTAGTTCGGCACCGCGCGCGCGCCGAGCGCTTCGATGTCCTTGCAGGTCTGCGCGGCGGGGTCGTCCTCGGTCCCCTGCCCGTCGAGGCTCACCCCGACGTCGTTGATCACGACGCTCGCACCTTCGCGCGCCATGCCGAGCGCGAACTCACGCCCGATGCCACGACCCGACCCCGTCACGACTGCTACCCGTCCGTCCAGGATCCCCATGTGAGTTGCTCAGCTCCTTGCCGGTGTCGGTGGGCTTAGATGACGGCCGCGGTGGCCGTGCCGGTCAGCTTCTGCTCGCCGTCCTGGTTCGTCGCCGCCAGCTCGAGCTCGACCAACCCGCCTTCGAGCTCCGCAGCCTCACGGCCGGTGACGCGCGCCGTGAACGTCAGGGTCTCACCCGGCCACACCTGCTTGGCAAACCGGACGTTGATCTTCCGGATCGCCTCGGGACCGAGCCAGTCCTTGACCACCCGGGCCATGAGCCCCGCGGTGAGCATGCCGTGCCCGAACACCGACGGGTTGCCGACCGACGCGGCAATCGTGTCGTCGTGATGCATCGGGTTGAAGTCGCCGCTCGCGCCGGCGTACCGGACGAAATGGGTGCGGCTCAGGTTCTCGATGACGAGCGGCGGGGCCGCGTCCCCCACGGCGAGGTCGGCGAACCGGGGAGGGGCAGAGGTGCTGGTCGTGGGGCTCACGGGCGTCTCCTCGAGCGGCGGCAGTCGCGGGTCGCCGAGACTATCCGAGCCCGCCGGAGAGGTGACACGGGTGTCAACTCCGCGTAGCCTGCCGTGATGCCGCGCCGTCGCCCGACCGCTGCTGCGGCGCCGCGCCGTGAGCTCCGGGCCCGGGGGCAGCGAACCATGCAGCGCCTGCTCGACGCCGGCGTCGAGGTGTTCGCCACCCGCGGATACCACTCCGCCCGCGTCGACGACATCGTGAAGGTCGCCAAGACCTCGCACGGCACCTTCTACCTGTACTTCGCGAACAAGGAAGACCTGTTCCGCGCCCTGGCCGAGGACGTGGCCACGGAGATGCGGGCCCTCGCGGACGCGCTCCCGCCGATGACCGCGGACGCCGACGGCTCCCGAGCCCTGCGAGCCTGGCTCGGGTCCTTCGCCGATCTCTACGAGCACTACGGGCCGGTGATCCGAGCCTGGACCGAAGCGGAGATCGGGGCCAGCGAGTTCGGCCGCATGGGTACCGACGTCCTGACGGAGTTCACCCGCGTCCTCATCGACCGGCTCCGCACGGCTGCGCCCACCGGCCTCGATCCGGTCGTCGCCTCCATCGCGCTCGTCGCGATGATCGAGCGCTGCAACTACTACGTGCTCTCC
>JADGON010000074.1 GCA_017882945.1 Acidimicrobiia bacterium
GAGCAGGTAGCCGGTGAAGCCCTCGGCCAGGCCCATCGTCAGCAGCAGCACGCCGATGATCCAGTTCAGCTCGCGCGGGTACTTGTAGGCGCCGAAGAGGAACACGCGGCCCATATGCATGAACATGAGGATGATGAAGACCGACGCGCCCCAGCGGTGCATGCCGCGGACGAGCCAGCCGGCCCAGAGGTCGTTCGTGATGTGCTGGATCGAGCTGTAGGCCTCGTTCGGGTCGGGCTTGTAGTACATCGCCAGGATCGTCCCGGTGAGCGCCTGGACGATGAACGCGGTCAGCGTCGCGGCGCCGAGCGTCTGGAACCAGTTGGTGTCGCCGGGCACCTTCCGGAAGAGGAAGTACTTGACGCCGCCGACCAGGCCGGAGCGCTCCTCGAGCCAGTCGAGGGGATAGAGGATCGCCCCCTGGACCTGCTGCCCGCGCGTCTGCTTCGTGGCTGCCATCAGTGGGGCGGCTGGATCGGATACAGCCAGGACTCGAGGCCGTTCACGTGCTCACCGGGGAACGCGAGCGTCCACTTGTGGATCTTCGCGGTGGAGCCCGTGCCGTCGACGTGCGAGACCGAGAACGGCTTGCCGACGAAGAGGCGACCGTTGCGAATCGAGAACGCATAGCGGTCGAGTGCGCGCACCGGCGGGCCTGCCGTGCGGTTCCCCTCGGTGTCGTACTGGCCGCCGTGGCAGGGACAGCCGAAGCCGGCGATCGAGACGGTCGGGATCAGCGTCACATCCGCGAGCTGCTTCGTGTTCTTGTTGTCGAGCGGGCCGTTCGGCTGTACCGGGCAGCCGAGGTGCGCGCAATGGTTCGAGATGATCGTAAAACTCGGAAGCTTGCCGAGCGGGCCGTTGTAACGGACGAACGCCGTGCGGCGCGACACCTCGCCCTGGCTTCGGTCCGTCATCCAAGTCGCGATCACGAACTTCCCCTCGGGGAAATCGCTGATCGGCCCAAGGTCGTGATCCTTCGAGCCCTGCTTGAGGAAGGCGGGCGCGACCATGAAGCCGAGGGCCGGGGCCGTCACGAGGCCGCCGATCACGACGCCGAGGCCGAGCGTCGAGGCTTCGAGGAACTTGGAACGCGGGTAGCGCTCAGCGGGCGGCTCCGCGGGCGGCGCCTCGTCGGCAGGCGGCGCGGTGCCGGTCGCGACCTCGGGCTCCACCTCGGGCGCGTGCGCAAGCGCCGTGCCTCTCGTGAGGTCCCGCACCCAGAGGAAGCCGAAGACGAGCGCGATCACGGCGCCGAGGGCGGCGACGTACCACGAGACGATCAGGCCGACGAGCAGCACGACCACGCCGATGGCGAAGCCGACGGGCCAGACACTCGGACCCGGGACATGCGGGTGTTCGTCGTGCGGCTGCAAAGGGGCTAGGTGAGATTCAAGCGGTCTGGGGCGGCGCTGGTCAACGTCGTAACAGGCGGCGCGAACTCTGACGGATCCCGCCGTTCGATGCCGGGGGAACCCTACCTATCCCATACTCGTCCCAGCGCCGGTCGACGAGGTCGCGAACCTCGCTCGACATCTCGATCTCCGGCGGCCACTCCCGGGTGCCCTCGAGCGGGCCCTTGGCCGTCGCGTCGATCCCGAGCTTGCCGCCGATGAACTGGAGCGTCGGGGCATGGTCGAGATGGTCGAGCGGGCCCTCTGTGATCACGACGTCGCGCTTGGGGTCGACGTTGGCGCCGACGTAGAACATGACCTGCTCGTAGTCGTGCACGTCCACGTGCTCGTCGACGACCACGATGCCCTTCGTCAGGCTGAGCATCCCGAGCCCCCAGATCGCATGCATCACCTTGCGGGCATGGCCGGGAAACGCCTTCTTGATCGACACGATCACGAGGTTGTGGAACGCGCCGGCGACCGGCAAGTCGTAGTCGACGATCTCGGGGACAGTCATCTTCACGGCCGGCAGGAAGATCCGCTCTGTCGCCTTCCCGAGCCACGCGTCCTCCTGCGGCGGCTTCCCGACGACGATCGACGGGTAGATGGCGTCGCGACGCATCGTGATCGCGGTGACGTTGAAGACCGGGAACAGCTCCGCCGGGGTGTAGAAGCCCGTGTGGTCGCCGAACGGGCCCTCGACGGCCAGCTCCTCGTTCTTCTCCACGTAGCCCTCGAGCACGATCTCGGCGTCCGCGGGCACCTCGAGGTCGACCGTCACGCCCTTGACCATCTCGACCGGCTCGCCGCGAAGGAAGCCGGCGACCATCAGCTCGTCGATGTGCTTGGGCAGCGGCGCGCTCGCGGAGTACGCGGTGATCGGGTCGAGACCGAGCGCGACCGCGACCTCCATGCGCCCCTCGGTGAACAGGTAGTCGGCGCGGCCGTCCTTGTGGATCTGCCAGTGCATCGCCGTCGAGCGCGGGGAGAGCACCTGCATGCGGTACATGCCGACGTTGCGCTGGCCGGTGCGGGGATCGCTGGTGATCACGGCGGGCAGCGTGATGAACGGGCCCGCGTCCCCGGGCCAGCACGTCTGCACCGGGAGCCGCCCGAGATCGACGTCGTCTCCCCGGAGGACGACCTCCTGGCAGGCGCCGCTCCTGACGGTCTTCGGCCGCGAGTCGGCGATCGACTTCAGCGTCTTCAAGCCTCGCACC
>JADGON010000002.1 GCA_017882945.1 Acidimicrobiia bacterium
CTGCGGCAGCCGGAGGCTGAGGAACGGGACGATGAAGACCTCGTCCCAGAACACGTGGCCCCGATAGGCCTCCCCGTGGAGACCTCGCGCCGGGACACCGACGTCGAGACCGACCGAGTTGTTCGACACCGTCTGCAAGAGGTGGAAGATATGCAGGTGCAGCGCCTGGGCGACTGCGCCGTCGCTGCCCAGCTCGGTGCGGGTTCGATCCCAGATGTGGCGCCAGCTCATCACGTGGTACTCGAGCAGCTCCTCGAAGTCGCCGGCCACGTGCATCGCCCAGTCGCATGCTTCCCGGCCCGGCTCCGAGATCCCCGCGTCTCGCGACGTGAAGATCGACACAATCTTCTCGACGACCGTCTCCTCTCCCGGATCCACGTCGACGGAGAACTGGAGCGCGACGTACCCCTCACGCTCGATGAGCTCGGGGATCGCGTCGTCGCGTACGCCCTGGCGGAAGAGCCGCGTCCGTGCGGCTTCCGCGAGACGGATGTGCGACTGGGTGGTTTCCGCGTGCAGGCAGACGACCTCGTCGTTCTCCCGGTCGGTTCCGAGAGGACGAAGGTGGACGCTGTCAAAGGCGGCGTACCGGGCGACGCCATCGTTGCGCACCGTGCCGTCGAGCCCGCTTCGCACCTCGAGTCGGCCCGACCAGTTCACCGCGACCAAGGTGGTCTCGAGCGCAGCCAGGTGCGGATGTCGCATGCTCACGAACCGGCGTTGCGTGACCTGCAGGATGCGAGCGTCGGAGTCGCGGAACTGGGTGTGACAGGTGAGCACCCCCCGGACGAAGTCGAGCTCCTGGTGATGCGAGA
The DNA here is from genome assembly GCA_017882945.1 of Acidimicrobiia bacterium. Lineage (GTDB taxonomy): Bacteria > Actinomycetota > Acidimicrobiia > IMCC26256 > JAENVU01 > Chersky-806. Next base: position 816 of record JADGON010000002.1, read on the forward strand.
TGATCTCCGTGTCCGGGCCGCCGAACCACGAGCCGCCCTCGCAGCGGAAGGTCAACGGCAGCCAGTTCGGAATGTTCACCAGGCTCTCGTTCTCCACCGGACGGCCGGAGACCTCGGTCACGAGCGTGTTGTAGACCCCGGCGACGTACGTAGCGGGATAGTGAACGCCGTCGGCGACCGCTTCGGGCGCGGCACCACGAGTCGCGAAGTACCCGTTGCCGAGGGTGCAGAGCACCTCGCGACGGCCCTCCTGGTACGGGTCGAAGCCGTCGTAGGTCAGCACCCAGGGATTCATGCCTTGGAACCCCCCATCGCAGTCACCCTGCGCTCAACCCTCGACGCGCTGATCGGCGCCCACGGTCCATCGTCCCTGAGCGTCGATGTGAAGCACGGCGAGATCGTCAACGACAACGTCTGCGCCGCGAGCGATGAGCGCCTCAGCTCGGCCGGTGCGGTCCACACCCACCACGAGACCGAAGCCACCCCGACGACCGGCCTCGACCCCCGCGAGCGCGTCCTCCACGACGGCCGCATGGATCGGTTGCACCGAGAGACGCCGCGCGGCTTCGAGGAACAGTGCCGGGTCGGGCTTGCCCGCAAGCCCCAAGGCCGCCGCATCAATCCCGTCGACTCGCGCATCGAACGTCTCGGAAGCTCCGACAGCCTCGAGCACGGCAGCACAGTTCTCGCTCGCCGAGACGACGGCAGTAGCGATGCCGAGACGCCGCAGGCTCCGGACGAGGACAAGGGTCGACTCGAACGGCTCAACGCCGTGGTCCCGAAGCTCGGCGAGAAAATGCTCGTTCTTCTGGTTTCCGAGCCCGCAGACCGTCTCCCGGCCCGGAGGGTCACCGGGGTCGCCCCGGGGAAGAGCGATGCCGCGCGACGCGAGGAAGGCGTCGACGCCGTCATACCGAGCCCGGCCATCGACGTAGAGCGAGTAGTCCTCGTCGTCGAACGGAACGAACGGCTCCCCGGTGTGGTCGGCACGGCGCCGAAGGTACTCGTCGAAGAGGGCCTTCCACGCGGCCTCGTGGACCGTGGCGGTACGCGTGACCACGCCGTCGGTGTCGAAGATGACCGCGCGAATGCTCTCCGAGGGCCCGTTCGAGCCTCGAGTTCCGAAGTCCGTCATCCCTGCGAGGTTAGGTGGAGCCAGCGGTCAAGGGTGGTGCGCCGGGCGGTCTCGGAGCGGTAGACGCGCACGGAGACCCGTTCGTCAAGCAGGGCCTACTTCTCGGACGCCGGCTTCTCGGACGACCGCTTCTCGGAGGACGGAGCGTTGCTCTCAAGGTCTCCCAGCGCGCTCTCGGTCACCTTCACGATGTTCTGGGCGAGTCGGTTCGACGCGTCGACGAGTTGCTCAACCATCTTGAACGCCGAATCGATGATCGTGCGGCAGAGCGTGTGCGTGATCGCGCCCAGCGTTCCCGAGGCGCTCGGTGCGCGCCGCGGCACTGTTGCGTTGGGTCGGCCATCTCAGCTGAGCTGGGGCTCGAGCACTCCGCGGTTGCGGTCGTCGACGTGCACGATGCGCGGCCCGTAGGTCGCGAGCTCGGCTTCGTCATAGGCGGCGTAGGTGATCACGATGACCCGGTCGCCCGGCTGGACGAGTCGAGCCGCGGCGCCGTTGAGGATGACCGAGCCCGAGCCCGGTTCACCCTTCATGGCGTACGTCTCGATCCGGGCCCCGTTGTCGATGTCGAGAACCTGCACCTGTTCGAACTCGATGATCTCGGCGAGCTCCATCAGCTCAGGGTCGAGCGTGATCGAACCGACGTAGTGCAAATCCGCGCCCGTCACGGTGGCGCGGTGAATCTTCGACTTCATCATCGTGCGTTGCATTGCCTTCTCCTCCGGGTTCCGGCCTTACGGTCCAGACCCTGTCTCGGGCAGAATCGTAGCGCCACCACACAACCCGAAACCAACATCAAGGACGTTCACCGAACACCCGATCGCGTTTCCGGCACCCACAGGTTCACGAGATCCGAGAGGCCACTGCGCGTTCGTAGACCTGCTCGTAACCCCCGATCATCGCGACGTCGGAGAATCGCTCGGCCACTCGGGCACGACACGCGCGCGGTGAGATCTCGGCCGATCGGAGCACCGCGTCGGCGAGATCGTCGGGACTGTTGCGAAGGAATCCGGTCTCCCCGTCGGCGACGAGCTCGACCGCCGCGCCCCAGGGGCAAGCGACCACGGGAGTGCCGCATGCCATCGCTTCGACCATCACCAGGCCAAATGGTTCCGACCACTGGATCGGAAACACCATGGCGCGCGCCCGGCCGAGGAGATCCGTCTTCACATCGTGGGAGACGTCTTCGAGCAGTTCGACCCCATCGTGGAGCAACGGCGCAACGATCTCGTCCCAGTAGGCGATTTCGAACGGCTCGTTCTTCTTGACGATCATCACGAGCGGGAGTCCGGCCCTGCGAGCGACTTCGATCGCCACGGCCGGGCCCTTTTCGGGGTTCGCCCGTCCGATGTAGATGAGGAACTCGTCCTTGCGCTCAACGAACGGGTACGCGCTCAGGTCGATGCCGTTGTTCACGGTCGCCGCGTAGCGCAGTCCCGGGTTATCGGACCGTTGCGCGTTGCTGATCGCCACAAGATCCACGCGCTCGTCGACGAGCGCGTAGAAGCGTCGCGCGGGCTCGGTCCATGGGCCGTGGAGTGTGTGCACGATCGCCGGCGGTGCGCCCAAGAGCGAGCCCATGGCCGGGCCCACGATGCCGGAATGATCGTGCATGACGTCGAAGCGGCCACGCTCGAGGTACGCGCTGAGCGTGTGCGCCGCGTCAAACCAGACATTGCCGAGAAGCGCGGGATCCGGCGGTGTGGCAAACGGTGACGACAGCTGGGCCTTGGTCCTCGAACCGCCGCTCGCGAAGAGGGTGACCTCGTGTCCTCGATCCACGAGACCGTCGGCGAGCACTCCAACGACGAGCTCTACGCCGCCGTAGCCCGCAGGCGGGACCGTGTACCAGACCGGTGCCAACATCCCGATGCGCATCGATTCCGACAGTAGCGGGTGGCTGCCGAAGACCCGACGGTAGTGTTGCTCGTCGACGCAGTGTTGCTGTGGGTCGAACACGGCGATGTGCGCCACGACTCGTCACCGCGACCGAGGCGGCGCTACGAGCCGGGATTCGCAGCTGGGCCAGACCCGCATGACCGAGGTGGACGAGGTTTGACCGAGCGCAGAGAGGACGGCGACGAAATGGTGATCGAAGCCGGATGGCACGAGTCCGTTTCGGAGGCTCCACCCTCGACCCGACGACACGCGGTCCTCCGCGCGAGTGGCTTCAGCGCGACGCTGGCGCTCGCCGTGCTGCTGAGCGGGTGCGGAGGGGGCTCCGCAGACGTCAAGGCCGGAGGCACGATCTATGCCGCCCAGTGCGCGCGCTGCCATGGCGACAACGGAGAGGGCGGCGCGGGACCGAGCCTCATCGGAATCGCGCGGGTCTTCGAGACGGCCGAGGGCCAGGAGCGGTTCGTGAAGAACGGCGGTACCGGCATGCCCATGTTCGGCCAGATCCTCTCCGACGACGAGATCCGCAATGCCGTCGCGTACACGCGGGAGACCTTCCGCTAGGTGTTGTGCCCGGCCAGGTTGGTGACTCGGCTGCCGGGTGTGTCGCCGATGGCGGTGTGGTAGGCCGCCCAGGCCTGCCACCCGGAACCGGCTGTGGACCGGTGTCGGGAACGCGCGACGATCTGTTCGTGCCCCAGCTCGTTGTGTCCCAGGTCGGCAAGCGATTCGGCCGCGTGGTGATTCTCGACGGCGTTGACCTCATGGTTCACAGCGGGGAGGTCATCGCGCTGACCGGAGAGAACGGTGCCGGCAAGACGACCCTCATGCGCATCTGTGCCGGACTGATTCGTGCCGATGCCGGAGTGGTGAGTGTCGGCGGTCGGATCGGCTACTGCCCTCAGATCCCCGGGCTCTTCGAGCTACTCACGGCGGACGACCACCTGGTCATGTTCGGCCGCGGCGCCGGGATCGACCGCGCCGAGTCGTTACGCCGGGGCCATGAGATCCTCACGGAGTTCGGCTATCCGCTTCACGAGCGTTCCGTGACCCGTGATCTGTCAGGGGGAACCCGCCAGAAGTTGAACTTGGCCCTTGCGCTCCTGGCAGATCCGACCGTCCTGCTGCTGGACGAGCCCTATCAGGGCTTCGACCGCGGCACCTACGTGAACTTCTGGGATCACTGCCAGACCTGGCGCGACGCGGGCAAGGCGGTAGTGGTGGTGACTCACATGCTGGCCGAGCTCGAGCGGGTGGACCGCGTCGTGGAACTACCGGCCCATCCCTCGCGCTCCCCCGCGGGCGAGGCGCGATGAAGTCGCTACGTCGCGTCATGATCATGGCGGAAATGCACGGCCGGGACCTCACCAAGCGACACGCGGCGCTTGGGCTGCTCGTCGCGCTGCCCCTGAGCTTCTATCTGGCCTCGATGGGAAGCGGTGACAAGTCGATCGTCGCCGGAGGGGTGGGCATGGCCTTCGCCATTTCGGGGGCGACGCTCTTCTCCGTTCTGTCATCGGGCGAGGTCGACCAGCGGCTGGTTCTCAGCGGATACCGACCCCACGAGCTCTTGTTGGGTCGGCTCGTCTTCCTCGGGCCGATGGGACTGGCGATCGCTGCCGCCTTCGGCGTTCTGATGAGCACGATCACTCAACCGACACGACCATGGCTGACCTTCATCGGCTTGGCCGCGGTGGCCCTCTTGTCGATTCCCTTCGGACTGGCCGTAGGGGCCGCGGTCCCTCGGGAGCTCGAAGGGACGCTCGTACTCATCGGCGTGGTGGGCATGCAGTTGGCAGTCAACCCAGCATCAGCGGTGTCGCGGGTCCTCCCCTTCTATGGCCCGCAGGAGTTGATCTCTTCGAGTCTGGTGGCCGACGGGCCCATCGCCGGACCACTCGTCCTGACGTTCCTCTACGGGATGGCCCTGTTCGTCCTTGCCCGGTTGCTGGTGACTCGGCGGGTGGCAGTCACGCGCCACTCCCGCGCCCCCGGAACGGAACCTCTCGGTCCTCCACGAGCCGGTCGTCGCGCCGGCGAGTGACGCCATCAGTGGTCCGAGCTCTCTCGACTGGATGAGACCTCTGTCAGGACGGCGTGTTGCGTGCGGGCACTACGAACTCGGAGGCGACGCCCGCGCCAATGAGCGCGCACGCGAGGGCGACAAGGTCCAGTCTCATTCCGCCACCACCGCTAGCCTCCGCTTATGGAACAGAGCCGTTGACGTGAGCGTGGGTCGTGCGAGCGGGGCGGCCCCGCACGAAGTCGCGATGAAGCCGACGGGCCTCGACCCCGATCGATTCTCTGGCGTGTGATGCCGGCGCGCGGATCGGCGAGGAACTGCGGACTCCGATGACGTTCATCGGTCTCGTCGCCCACAACGTGTGGTTCAAGAAGCTGCGCTCGCTCTTCACCGCTATCGCGGTCGCGATCGGGGTGATGACCGTCGTGACTCTCGGGATCGTGACCCAGAGCCTCAAGACGACCGCGGCGGCTGTGCTCAAGACGGGGAGCGCCGACTTCACGGTCGCCCAACGAGGCGCTTCGGACATCTTGTACAGCAGCATGACCCGGGATCAGCTCCTGCGCATTCAACGGACACCCGGTGTCGCGAGCGTTGTGGGTGTGCTGCTCGACACCGAGAAGCTCAACGAACAGAATCCGCTGTTCATCGAGATCGGGATCACACCGCAAGACCTGGCGCCGTTCGGGGTTCGTGTGCTCGCAGGCCGACCGTTCGACGCTTCCGCCTCCGATGAGGTCATGCTCGGCTGGCACATCGCGCAAGACCTTGGCGTGCGGCCCGGCGACACGGTCCGCGTCGCCGGAGGCATCAAGCGGGTCACGGGCCTCTTCACGACGGGCAACGTCTTCGGGGACTCCGCGGGAATGTTCCCACTGGTGTCGTTCCAAGCGTACGAGCGCCAGCCGGGCGGCTGGTCGCTGGCATTCGTCAAGGTGAACAAAGGTGCAAGCATCCGCGCGGTGACGGCGCGCGTCGAACACGACAATCCGGTCCTCACCACGATCCGGACCGCAGCACAGTTTGGTCGGGCGGACCAGAACTACAAGCTGATCACGGCCGCTGACACCGGCGCGACGATTGTCGCGGTGATCATTGGCGCGGTCATCGTGATGAACACGATGTTGCTCTCGCTCGTGGAACGAACCCGCGAGATCGGTATCCTGCGCAGCATCGGCTGGACTCGGAGACGAGTCATCTCGATGGTGCTCGGCGAAGCACTGATCATCAGTCTGCTGGGCGCCGCGATCGGCATCGGACTTGCGATCGCGCTCATCGCCGTGCTGGCGTCTCTCCCGAGCCTGGTGGGGATCCTGCAACCCAGCTACCCGACTGCGAGCTTCCTGCGCGCGCTCGCCACCGCGGCCGCGGTGGGGTTCCTCGGCGCGCTGTACCCGGCCGTGCGGGCCGGTCTTCTGAAACCGATCGTGGCGATCCGCCGTGAGTAGGACAGTGTCCGATGTCGAGGTCACCGACGTGGTCGCGCCCGCGATTGTCGTGCGCGACGTGCACAAGAGCTACGACCATGGACTGGTGACGGCGCTCGACGGCCTCAGCCTCGAGATCGCGCCGGGTGAGTTCACCGCGATCACCGGACCCTCCGGCTGTGGAAAATCGACTCTCCTGCACCTGCTCGCCGCCCTCGACTCACCGGAGTCCGGGTCGCTGACCGTCGACGGGCTCGATCTCAGCGCGCTCCGCCACCCCGACCAATATCGACGCGAGAAGGTCGGTCTCGTGTTCCAACTCCACAACCTCCTGCCGCACCTGACGACGCAGCAGAACGTCGAGATCGCGATGTTCGGCACCCATCGGAACCTGAAGCAGCAGCGAGACAAGGCCTCTGAACTGCTGGCCGACACCGGACTCGCGGACAAGGCCCGCCGAAGGCCACCGGAACTCTCGGGCGGCGAACGCCAGCGGGTCGCAATCGCACGAGCACTCGCGAACGATCCGCACATCCTGCTCGCCGACGAACCGACAGGAAATCTCGACAGTCAGTCCGTGCAACAGGTGCTTGATCTGCTGCGTCGACTGCGCGAGACGCGCGAAATCACGATCCTGCTGGTCACTCACGACATGAACGTCGCCGCCGCGGCCGACCGCCTCGTCCGACTCCGTGACGGGCGCATCGACAAC
>JADGON010000373.1 GCA_017882945.1 Acidimicrobiia bacterium
GGATTGCGTGTTGGCGATCGACCTCGGGACGTCCGGGCCGAAGGTCGCGCTGGTGGCCGAGAGCGGCGCGGTCGTCGAGAGCGAGTACGAGCCGACCCGGCTGATCCTCACGGGCGACGGTGGCGTCGAGCAGGATCCGGACGACTGGTGGCGCGCCATCACGACCGCGAGCCGCAGGATGATGGACCGGCGCACCGTCGCGCCCGAGCACGTCATCGGCGTGTGTTGCACCGCGCAGTGGCTCGGCACGGTGGCCGTCGACGAGCAGGGTCACCACCTCATGAACGCACTGATCTGGATGGACGCGCGTGGCGCGCCCTACATGCCCGGTGTCACCGGTGGGACGGTCACGGTGCAGGGCTACGAGCCGCGCAAGATCACGCGCTGGATCCGCGTCTCGGGTGGAGCCCCGGGGCACTCCGGCAAGGATCCGACTGCGCACATCCTCTGGATCAAGCACCACCAGCCTGACGTCTACGCGCAGACCCGTACCTTCCTGGAGCCGAAGGACTACCTCAACCTGCGGCTCACCGGTCGCGCGGTCGCGTCCGTGGACTCGATCGCGGGTCACTTCGTCACCGACAACCGCGACCTCGACCGCGTCCGGTACGACGATCAGCTCGTCGAGTTCTCGGAGCTGGACCGTTCGACGTTGCCCGACCTGGTGCGCGCGGTGGACGTCATCGGGCGGCTGCTCCCCGGCGCGGCGGAGGAGCTCGGCGTCCCGGCCGGCATCGAGGTGGTGGCGGGCACGCCGGACGTGCAGTCGGCCACGCTCGGGTCGGGGGCGCTCGAAGACTTTCAGGCGCACCTCTACCTCGGCACGTCGTCGTGGATCACCTGCCACGTGCCGTTCAAGAAGACGGACCTCTTCGCCAACATGGCGTCGCTTCCCGCCGCGATCCCGAACCGCTACTTCGTGGGCGACGACCAGGAGACCGCGGGCGCGTGCCTCGGTTGGCTGCGCGACAACGTGCTCTGGCCGGACGACTCGCTCGGTACCGGCCCGCCGCCGCCGGACGCGTTCTCGCGCATCGACGCGCTCGCGGCGACTGCGCCGATCGGGAGTGGCTCGGTGATCTTCACGCCGTGGCTGAACGGCGAGCGCACGCCGGTCGACGACCGGAACCTGCGGGCGTCGTGGGTGAACCAGTCCCTGACCACGACCCGGGCCCACCAGGTGCGGGCGGTGCTCGAAGGTGTCGCCTACAACACGAAGTGGCTGCTCGGCGCGGTGGAGAAGTTCGTGGAGCGACGCCTCGATCCCATCCGCGTCATCGGTGGCGGGGCCCGCTCGGAGCTCTGGTGCCAGATGCATGCCGACGTGCTCGAGCGGACGATCGAGCTGGTCGAGGACCCGCAGTCGGCCAACGTCCGCGGGGCGGGCTTCCTCGGACTGGTCGGGCTCGGCCGCGCCACGTTCGCCGAGCTCGGCCGCAGCGTCGCGATCGGTGCGGTCTACCGCCCCGATCCGGCCGCGTCGGCGATCTACCGCCCGCTCGCCCGGGAGTTCAAGGCGATCTACCGGCGCACGAAGTCCATCAACGCCCGCCTGAACCGCTAGGCGCGAGCCGCGCCCGCCGAGCCGGGAGCCCGAGATCAGCCGGTAGGATTGGCGGTTCGTATGTGCGGCATCGTCGCAGTGCTCCGGCGCCCGACCGACCGGAGGCCCCCCTCGTTGAGTGAGCTGGCGGCCGAGCTTCGGCGCGCCACGGGCCATCTCGAGGACGCCTTCACCGCAACGACGCCGGGGGGACCGCTCGGGGAGGCCGCCACCCACGTCGAGGCGGTCGACGCCGCGCTGCGCGGGGTGCCCGGTGTGCAGGCGCTCATCGACGACCCCTCCGGCGTCGCGGTGCTGCGCGACGAGCTCGAGATCCAACGGGACCTGCTGGCCCGGTTCGAAGCCCGCCTCGATGCGGACGCCGCGGTGCACCCGAACGAGCTCGAGACGGTCAACGCGGCACTGGTCCGGGCCAAGGACGCGGTGTGGGCGGTGGCCCGCGACCGGCTGAGGGCCGGGCGCGAGGTCGAGGCGCTCGCCGCCGGAACGGTCGCGCCGGCCGCGATCGAGGCGTTCGCGTCCGTCCAGGTCGCGCTGTCGGCGATCGACCGGCTCGAGGTTCGCGGTCGGGACTCCGCCGGGCTCCACCTGTTCGTGCGGGACCACGGCCTGGACCTCGCGAGTGCAGAGACCGCCGCGATGCTGCGCGAGCGCGCGGCCGATCCTCTGTTCCGCTCGGGGGCGGTCCGGTCGCCGGACGGGGCCCTGAGCTTCGTCTACAAGGCCGCGGCGGAGATCGGCGAGCTGGGTGACAACGTCAGCGCGCTCCGCCGCGCGATCACGAGCGACCCGTTGCTGCATCGCGCTCTCGACAACGCGACGGCACGCGTCGTGGTGCTCGGTCACACGCGTTGGGCGAGCGTCGGCATCATCTCGGAAGCCAATGCGCACCCGCTGAACCAGGAAGAGTCGGGAACCGTCTCGGGTAGCGGCGCGTACGTCACCGCGGCGCTGAACGGCGACGTCGACAACTTCGCCGAGCTGGTGACGCTCTACGACCTCGCCTTCCCACCCGAGATCACGACCGACGCCAAGGTCATTCCTGCGCTGGTGCGCCGCCGGATCGATGCCGGCGAAGGCGTCACCGAGGCGTTTCGCGCGACCGTCGCCGCGTTCGAAGGCTCGGTCGCGATCGGTGCGCACGCCGGCGCGGACCCGGACCGGGTGATGCTCGCGCTGCGGGGCAGTGGCCAGGCGCTCTACGTCGGGCTGGCCGACGACTGCTTCGTGGTCGCGAGCGAGCCGTACGGCCTCGTCGAGGAGACCTCCGCGTACCTGCGGCTGGACGGGGAGACGCCGGGCAATCCCGAGAACCCGGGCGGGAGCCGGGGCCAGATCGTGACGCTCGACGCCGGCGCCGCGGGAACGGTCGCCGGCATCGAGCGCATGTCGTACGACGGCACGCCGCTGCCCGTGGATGCCAACGAGCTCGTCACGCCGCAGATCACGACGCGCGACATCGACCGGGGTGAGTTCCCCCACTACCTGCTCAAGGAGATCTCCGAGGCACCGGCCTCGTTCCGCAAGACGCTCCGGGGCAAGATCACCGAACGCGACGGCGCACCCGTCGTGGAGCTCCCGCACGAGACGCTCTCCGAGGAGCTGCGCGCGCAGCTGCGGGCGGGCC
>JADGON010000374.1 GCA_017882945.1 Acidimicrobiia bacterium
GCGCCACCGGCCCCGAACACGCACCACTGCTCGGCATAGTGAACGAGCTCGCGCATGCAGAGCTCGCGCTGCTCCGGCGAGCCGACCTGAGCGGCGACGCCGCCGATGAGCGCACTCGCCGCGAGCCACATGTTGTCGCGGGGAAGCTGGATCACACGCCGCACCCGGACGCGCCCGCCGACGTGGTCTCACCGCCAGGTTTGCCGCGATTCTTCAAGTTCGCCCGGCTTCGATGCCGATGACTTGAATCAGCCGCTTTTTGGCGCGGATGGGACAGCACGGATCTCGGGCTGTCACGGGACCGGGTGTCCCGATCCCCCGGCGGCGCTCCGCACGGTCCCATCCCCGCTCCGAGGAGAACGACGTGCCCCGATCGCATCTGCGCCCCGTCCCGGCGTTCCCGCGGCTCACGAAGCCGCTCGCCATCGTCGCCACGATCGGGCTGGCCGTCGGCGCGATGCAGCTCCTGCCTCAGGCCGGCGCCGAAGGGACTGTCATCACCCAGGTCGCGAGCGCGTCCGACTCGGGCGCGGTCGACGTGAACGCGGACGGCGTCGTGGACGACGCGAACTACGGCGTGCACAGCAGGTCGTTGTCCGTCGGCGAGCAGGGTCGCGATGGCAGCGACCTCCGCCTCTTCGTGCCGTTCGCAGTCTCCGCGAGCGCGCTGGCCGCAGTGAAGGACGGTGGAACCGCCAGGGTCTCGATGCACGTCCATCGAGTCACGAACCTCACGCGATCTCTCGTCGTCGACGCCTCCACCACCACGATGACGGCGACGCGAACCGGCTACAGCCGGTTGGCGACCCATGTCGTCACCCTCGCCCCGGCCGAAGGACGGATGACCGTCAATGTCGCGAAGGTCCTGCGCTCCATGGCGAGCCCCGGCACCCTCACCCTCCGGCTCCGACTCGACCGACCCGCGGCCGTCGACGGCGCGCGCACCCGGGTCACCATCGCGACCTCCGAGTCGCTCGCCGCCGGGAACCGGCCGGTGCTGACGGTGCGCTCGACCCAGGTCGCCGCGTCCAACCGGCCGCCCGCAACCCCGACCACCACGACACCGCCGGCACCTGAACCCGCGCCCACACCGGCGGCCCAACCGGCGCCGGCTCCGTCGAGCCCGCCGGCATCGACCGAGGTCTTCGGCGACGAGTTCAACGGCTCGAGCCTCGATCTGTCGAAGTGGCGGCCCAACTGGCTGGCCGGCACGGACGACGCGATCACGAAGCCGGTCAACTCGGCCGAGCTCTCGTGCTACGACCCGGCGCAGGTGTCCGTGTCCGGCGGCTACCTGCACCTCCGTGCCGCCGCGCGGTCATGCCGCGCGAACAACGGCGTGACGTATCCGTACGCCTCGGGCCTCGTCGAGTCTGCTCACGACTTCACCTTCACCTACGGCAGGATCGAGGCGCGCATCTGGTTGCCCGGCTCGGGCGCCGTCGCGAACTGGCCCGCGTTCTGGGCCAACGGCACCGGAACCTGGCCCGCCACCGGCGAGCTCGATGTCATGGAAGGACTCGCGGGCAACGCCTGCTGGCACTTCCACTCCACCGCCGGCGGCCCAGGCGGCTGCGCGCCGTTCCCGAACCCCGCGGGCTGGCACACCTTCGCGGCCGAGTGGAGCCCCGGCTCCGTCACCTACTTCTACGACGGGACGCAGGTCGGTCGGATCATGGCCGGGATCACGTCGTCGCCGATGTACCTGGTCTTCAACCTCGCCCTGTCCACCTCGATCGCGCCGCCGGTCCAAGTGCCGTCGGAGATGCTCGTCGACTGGGTTCGCGTCACCCGCTGAATCAGATCTAGGTTCTCGCGAGTGTCAGCTGACGTATCTTCTAGCAATTCCGAAGTCGAGCTGACTCCGCAGGAGTGGGGATCGCGCGGCGACGCGGTCGCGCGCGATCCCGACGGACGCGTCTTCTCCATTCCTGGAGCGCTCCCCGGCGAACGCGTTCGGGTCAAGGTGCTCGCTCGAAGACGAGGAATCGTCCACGCTCGCGTCGTCGACGTCGTCGAGGCGTCCCCGAACCGGGTCGCGCCACCGTGCCCGGAAGTCGGACGTGGTTGCGGCGCGTGTCAGTGGCAGCACATCGATCTCGAGGCTCAGAAGGCGTACAAGCGCGAGCTGGTCGCCGCAGCGCTCGGACTTCCGGATGTCCCGGCCGACGCGGCGCTTCGACCGACGGTGGCATTGGCTCCAACCGGCTTTCGCACGACGGTGCACGCCGCCGTCACCAATGGTCGCGCCGGCTTCCGACGCTACCGGTCGCACCGTGTCGTCCCGGTTGACGCGTGCCTGGTCGCGCACCCGCTGCTGGAAGAGCTGATCGTCCACGGGAGCTACGGAGACGCATCGGAAGTGCTCTTCCGATGTGGCGCGAGAACCGGTGAGCGATTGGTGATGCCCACGCCACCGGGAACGCCAATCGATGTTCCCGCCGACGTTCGCTTCGATCACGTGCGCGAGCTGGCCGCGGGTCACGAATGGCGGATCTCGGCGCGATCGTTCTTCCAGACGAGGCCCGACGGGGTGGACGCGCTCGCCGCCATAGTGAGCGCGGCCGCCGAGGAGATCGAGCCGGCGGGGAGAGCACTCGATCTCTACAGCGGCGTCGGCGTGTTCGCGGGCGTGCTCGCCGCGCGTGGATGGTCCGTCACCGCAGTCGAGAGCGATCGCAGCGCGGTCGACGACGCACGCGTGAACCTCCGGACGCTCGACGTGTCGTCGATTCGCGCCGACGTGGCCCGGTGGCGGCCCCCGATGACCGACCTCGTCGTCGCCGACCCGAGCCGGGCCGGGTTGGAGAAGGAGGGCGTCCGGGTCGTCGCCGCGAGTCGCGCCCGACGCGTGGTCCTCGTCAGCTGCGACGTCACGAGCCTCGGACGCGACGCAACATTGCTCGGCCGCTCGGGCTACAAGCTCTCGTACGCGACCCCGGTCGACCTCTTCCCGCACACCTTCCACGTCGAGGTCGTCAGCGTCTACGACCGGTGAGCATGCGGGCGACCGTGACGCGGCCGACCCTCCTCGATCTCACCCACTACGTCCGCGCTTCAGAGGCTCCGAGCGCGTCGCGCCTCAACCTCTCTCGTGGAGGCGGGGGGCGAGAACATCGGCGCGGCCGTAGTGGCCGGCGACATCGAAGTACCGCTTTGCATGCAGCGCGACGCGCAGGTCGCAGTCGGCCGTCAGGATTCCTTCGGCGTCGTATCGCGGACCGGCCACCACGTCGCCCCCGGGCGAGACGATGCACGCCCCGCCCCGGCCGAAGACGTCCACGCCGTCGGGGAGCTGCAACGGGAAGTCGTCCGGAAACGCTGACGCCGGGATGTACTGGGGGACGCTGACGACGAAGGCGCCCGCCTCGATGGCGATGTGGCGCATCGACGCGATCCAGCCGTCGCTGTCGTCGGCATTGGGGGCGACCCAGATCTGCGGGCCGCCTTCGTACACCGCCCAGCGCGCCAGGGGCATCCGGTTCTCCCAGCAGATGAGCCCACCGACCCTTCCGATCCCGGGGAGCTCGACAACCCCGAGATCGTCGCCCGCACCCACACCGTGGAACACGCGCTCGTGCATCGTCGGCATCAGCTTGCGGTGCCGGTGTGCGACTCCCTCCGGCCCGATGATGAGCAACGTGTTGTACAGCGAGCCGGGACGATCATCCTCTCGTTCGTTGACGCCAATGGCGAGGTGAACACCACGTTCGGCGCAGGCCTGCACGAGGCGATCGACGAGGGGGCCGCCCACGTCCACGCTCGACGCCCACATCCGCTCCCAGAGCTCGTCGCATCCGTCGGCCCACGTCGCGGCGGCCGCAGCCCACGCTCCGCTCGGGTAGATCGACACGAAGCACTCCGGAAACACGACGAACGTCGCGCCGGTTGCCGCCGCCTCGTCGAGCAGCACGAGCGCCTTCTCGATCGTCGCCTCTGCGTCGAGCATCACCGGGGTCGCCTGCACCGCGGCGACCCGCACCGTCTCGAATCCGGCCATCGCTTCACGGTAGCAAC
>JADGON010000375.1 GCA_017882945.1 Acidimicrobiia bacterium
GAGATGTTGATCCGCACGCCGCCGACCTCCGCGAGGCCGGCCTCGTCGAGCGCGCGGCCGATGTCGGACGCCAGACCGCGTGATTGGGTCACCGCGATGTTGCAGGTGTCGGCACCCGGGCAGCTGACGACGTCACGCGCGAGCTCGACACCCGGCTCGTGCATCTCGTACTCGCGCAGCCGATCGTGGAGCTCGGGGAGCTGCTCCTCGGTGAGTCCCCGAAGCACGAAGTTCTGCCGGTTCGTGATGCGGATGTCGACGCCGAAGTCACGCTGGATCTGCGCAAGCCCGCGGAACTGGTCTGTGGTGATGTCGCCGAGGTGGCAGTACGCGTACGCGCTGACCGTGCCGTTCGCGCGGCCGCGCACGACGTTGGCCATGTCCCAGCGGCGGTAGTCGTCCAAACCTCGCAGCTCCACCGGCACGCCACCGTCAGCCGAGACCGTGGTGCCGACTCCCGCGGGCGCGTCGCCGCGCTCCTCGACGATGGCAGGGACCCCACCGGGGTAGGTCGCCGACGCGCGGAGGAACTTGCGTTCCTTGATGATCCGCTCGCGCAGCTCGTCGATCCCCATCGTGTCGACCAGCCACTTCATCCGGGCCCGCAGCTTGTTGTCACGGTTGCCGTAGTGGTCGAACGTGCGAAGGCACGCCTCGATGGTCGGCAGCAGGTCCTCGCGGGTCGTGAAGTCCTCGAGCGCGAGCGCCGGGTGCGGCGTCGTGCCGAGCCCGCCGGCGAGGAACACCTTGAAGCCCGGCTCCAGTGACCCGTCCGAGCGCGGACGGGTGAGGGCGATCACGCCGACGTCGTTGAACATCGCCTGGCCGCAGTCGGTCGCGCACCCGGAGAAGTTCACCTTGAACTTGCGAGGGAGGCGTTGCGCGATCGGGTTGCGCAGGAACATGTCGGTGACGGCCTGGGCCCACGGGGTGATGTCGAGCACCTCGAACGGGCAGGCACCGGCGAGGTGGCAGCCGGCCACGTTGCGCACGGTGTCACCGCATGCCTCACGGCTGGTGAGCCCGACCGACGCGAGCAGCCGGAGCACCTCGGGCACGTCCCGGAGCTGGACGAAGTGGAACTGCGCGTTCTGACGGGTGGTGAGGTGACCCCAGCCCCGCGAGTACGTGGTCGCGATGGTGCCGAGCATCTCGAGCTGGTCGGGCGTGACCCGGCCGTGGGGGATCTTCACCCGCACCATCTGGTTCGTGCCGCCCTGGCGCTGGCCGTAGATCCCCTGGTTCAGGCGCATCACCCGGAAGACGTCCTCCGAGAGGTCGCCCGCGAGGTACTCCTCGATCGCCGCCTCGAAGTTGTCGATCTCGTCGGCCACCTCGGGATCGAGGGGCTGGGCTCTGAGCTGGTCGAGGTTGATAGCCACGGGAACGTCCTCAGCAGGATTCGTGGGACGGCCCCGAACTTGGTGGCGCAGCGCTGCGCAGCGACTCCTGGTCCGAGACCGAGGGAAAGTGGGTGCGCGCTTAGGCGCGACCCAGGCCCGCGCGCCGACACAGCTCGTCCGTCACCTCGTGAGGGGTGCGACCTTGAGCGATGCTGGGGGCGCCGTGGGACCGGATCACGGGGGTGAGCGTAACGATTCGCGTTCCGAAATGCCAGTGTTCTAGTCGGGAATAAAACCTACAGGGCTAGTCGAGATTCAAACGACGCAATGTCTCCGGGCCCCGCCACGAGTCACGCCGGAGCCCTTCGACCGGTCCTCTCGCGCATTCTCGCCCCGACGAGGGCGGAGATGCGCGACAGAACGTCGACCTGACGACATCGGGTGATTGGGCGGAGTCGACGAGTGCCTGCTCACTAGCCTCTCGGAGATGCCGACTGGTCGCGTGATGCGGATGTCCGACCTCTTCCTGCGCACCCTGCGCGACGACCCGGCCGATTCGGAGGTCGACAGCCATCGGCTGCTGGTCCGGGGTGGCTTCATCCGCAGGATCGCCTCCGGCGTCTACTCGTGGCTCCCGCTCGGGTCCAAGGTGCTGCACTCGGTCGAGCAGATCGTGCGGGAGGAGATGGACGCCGCCGGGGCCCAGGAGACGGTGCTCCCGATCATCCAGCCGCTCGAGCTCTGGGAGCAGAGCGGGCGCAACGCGGCCTACGGCCCGATGATGTTCCGCCTCCACGACCGCAAGGAGACCGGCTTCTGTCTCGCGCCGACGGCCGAGGAAGTGGTCACCACCTTGGTGGCGGCCGAGTACTCCTCGTACCGGGACCTGCCGGTGAACCTCTACCAGATCAACTGGAAGTACCGCGACGAGCTCCGCCCCCGGTTCGGGGTGCTGCGCTCGCGCGAGTTCCTGATGAAGGACGCCTATTCGTTTGATCGCGATCTCGCCGGGCTCCAGGCGTCCTATGAGGCGATGTACGCGGCGTACCAGAAGATCTTCACGCGTTGCGGGCTGACGTTCCGGTCGGTGAAGGCGCAGTCGGGTGAGATCGGCGGTGACACGAGCCAGGAGTTCATGGCGGTCGCTGCGGTGGGGGAGGACGCATTCGTCTGGTGCGAGAGCTGTGACTACGCCGCGAACACCGAAGCCGCGACGAAACAGGAGCTCAAGGAGAAGCTGGCTCCTGGCGACGCGCCCGCGAAGGAGAAGGTGCACACGCCCGACCTTCCCGGGATCGACGAGGTGGCCAAGGCGCTCAAGACGAAGCCGAACCGGTTGCTGAAATGCATCGCGTTCGACGTCGACGGTGAGCTCGGGCTCGCGATCGTGCCCGGGGACCGCGAGGTCAACGAGTTCGCGCTGGCCCAGCTCTTCCCGGGCGAGGTGCGGCTCCTGACGGACGCCGACTTCGCGGCGCGCCCGGACCTGCCGAAGGGCTACATCGGCCCGGACTTCGAAGGCGCGAAGCACGTGGTCGCCGACTCGTCGATCCGCGCACCGCATCCTTGGATCACCGGAGCGAACGAGACGGACCACCACGTCCGCGGCTCGGTGCTCGGCCGCGACTTCACGCCCTCGGTGTGGTCGGAGATCGCGGTGGTGGAACCCGGCGACGCGTGCCCGCAGTGCGCGTCGCCGTTGCGCATCGACCGCGGCATCGAGGTCGGTCACGTGTTCCAGCTCGGCACGAAGTACACGGATGCGCTCGGCGGCCAGTACACCGACGAGAACGGCGAGCAGCACTCGATGTTCATGGGTTGCTACGGCATCGGGGTGACCCGGATCATCGCCGCGGTGGTCGAGGAGCATCACGACGAGAACGGGATCGCCTGGCCTGCGGCGCTCGCGCCGTTCGACGTGCACATCATCGCGATGCCCGGCGACGAGTCACTCGCCGAGGCCGCGAAGCTCGCCGACGAGCTCAGTGTCGCCGGTCTCGCGGTGCTCTACGACGACCGCGAGGTGCGACCTGGTGTGAAGTTCGCCGACGCGGATCTCGTCGGCATGCCGGTGCAGATCATCGTCGGGGCGAAGGGCCTGGCCCGCGGGATCGTCGAGCGCAAGGTGCGGGCGACGGGGGATCGCGACGAGATTCCCCGTGCCGACGCGGTGGTCGCGATCGTCGGCGCCGCGTGACGCTTGCGGTGAAGCCGCCGGTCTCACCGATGCTCGCGAAGCTGGCGCGCGAGATGCCGGTCGGCGACCAGTGGGCGTACGAGCCGAAATGGGACGGGTTCCGCTGCATCGTGTTCCGCGACGGCGACGACATCGAGCTCGGCAGCCGCAACGAGAAGCCGCTCACGCGCTACTTCCCGGACCTGATCGAGCCGCTGCTCGCCGCGTTGCCCGAAGGTGCGGTGGTCGACGGCGAGATCGTGATCAAGACGCCCGACGGCTTGGACTTCGACCTGCTCTCGTTGCGGATCCATCCGGCGGCCAGCCGCGTGGCGATGCTCGCCGAGGAGACGCCCGCCGCGTTCGTCGCGTTCGATCTGCTCGCCGAGGGCAAGAACGATCTGCGTGAGCTCCCGTTCGAGCAGCGGCGCGCCACGCTGGAGAAGATCCTCGACTCGGTCGGTTCGCAGGTCCACCTCACGCCCCTGACGCGCGATCCGGAGCGGGCGCACCAGTGGTTCGAGACGTTCGAGGGCGCGGGATTGGACGGAGTCGTCGCGAAGGACCTGAACGGCACGTACAAGGAGGGCGAGCGGGGCTGGCTCAAGGTCAAGCACCTGCGCACGGCCGACTGCGTCGTTGCCGGCTTCCGGTGGCACAAGGACGGCAAGGGGGTCGGCTCGCTCCTGTTGGGGCTCTACAACGACGAGGGCCGGCTGCAGCACATCGGCGTCGCGTCGAGCTTCAACGCGGCACGTCGCGCGGAGCTCGTCGACGAGCTCGCTCCGTACCGCACCGACAGCCTGAAGGGTCATCCCTGGGCCGAGTGGGGTGGCGCGGAAGGGCATGAGGACGGGGAGCGGATGCCCGGCGCGCCGAGCCGCTGGAACGCGAAGAAGGACATGACCTGGGAGCCGTTGCGCATCGGGCTCGTGGCCGAGGTCGCGTACGAGCACATGCAGCGCGACCGGTTCCGCCACACCGCGCGCTTCCAGCGCTGGCGACCCGACC
>JADGON010000075.1 GCA_017882945.1 Acidimicrobiia bacterium
GGTCACGACTGCACCACCGTACGAAAAGCCGAGCAACACAACCTCACGCAGATCCTCGTAAAGCACGACGTTGACGACATCTTGAATGTGCGTTGTCAAGTCGATCTGCGGACTGAGGAGGTGCACACGTTCGCCAATACCTGTGAGGCTCGGCGTGAAGACGTTATGACCTCGTGACTGGATCGCGCGTCGAACACGACGGAACCCATGAGCTCCGCTCCATCCTCCATGAACCAACACGTAGGTGGCTGCATGAGGACCCTGCACCCGCACAGATTGCCCGATCTGGCGCGATCCTGCTGGCGCAGGCCAGTGTTCGTTAAGCACGCCACGTCGTTCCCGGTTTCGGTGGTGCGCAGGGTCGCTATAGCGACCCCACGGCCCCCCGAAAGGTGCAGTCCCGCTCGCCCAGGCCACAGTGATCTCGCCATTGCCTGGCAGGTTCTATGAGATCGTCCTTGACTACGAACATATGTTCGTATAGGGTGTCGAGAACTCCCCCGACGCTTCCCCCGTCGCAGGTCCCGAAGGCACAGCCCAGAGCGGCTGCCACTCCGGTTCGATCACCTTGGGAGGAAGCATGGCGGTTGGCGTGTCATATGCAGCGCCGAATCAGGTCACGCAGCTGCGCCATGCCGTCGACGAGCTGATAGAGCTCGATCCCGAGTGCATCTCTGACGCTGCGCTCGCCGACGAGCTCATCGCCTTGCGGCGCGAGATGGATCGCCAGGAAGCCGTGTTCGCACGCCTTGCCCAGGCTGCCCACACCCGCGGTCTCGGCAGCATCGACGGCGCCGCGTCCACGGCCGCGTGGCTCCGCCATCAAGCGGGCATGCGCGAGGGCGACGCGAGGGCGGCCATCGAGGCTGGCGCAGTCTGCGAGCTCCTCGTCGAGACCGGCGCGGCCTGGCGAGCCGGCGAGATCTCGACCGGCGCCGCACGAACCATCGTCGCCGCGCGGGTCGAAGCTCACGACGACGAGCTCGTCGCCTGCGAACCCGCGCTCCTCGATCTCGCGAGGCACAACGACCTCCGCAACCTTCGGCGCGCGGCCGCGCACTTCCGCAACCTCGCGCTCGCCGACGGCACCGCGCCGGGCGAACAGGACGGTGTCCACATCTCTCGACTCTTCGCCGGCCGGACCGTCATCTCCGGTGAGCTCGGGGATGCCGCGGCCGAGACGGTCGTCACTGCGCTCCACGCGTACATCGATCCGCCCTGCGCAGACGATCCGCGCACCACCGCCCAGCGGACCGCCGACGCGCTCGTTCGCATCGCAGAAGTCGCCCTCGAACACACGAACGACGTTCAGCGGCCGCGGGCTCAGGTCTCGGTCGTGCTCGATTGGACGACGCTCACCGCAGGTCAACTCGGACGCAGCGACGGCGAGTTCGCCGGCACGATCCACCCCCAGGACATCGCGCGCCTGCTCTGCGACTCCTCGGTGAGTCGCATCGTCACCGGACCCGACTCACTCCCTCTCGATGTGGGCCGCACCCGGCGAACGGTCCCGCCCGCACTCCGGCGAGCGCTCGTCATCCGAGACGGAGGGTGCCGGTTCCCGGGCTGCGATCGACCACCGGGTTGGTGCGACGCCCACCACACCACGCACTGGATGCACGGAGGACGGACCGAACGAGACGGCCTGATCCTGTTCTGTGATCGACATCACCATGTCGTCCACCAACCCGGCTGGACCGTCGAGTTCGACGGCCGCGACCTCCGCGTCATCCGCCCCGACGGCACCGAGCTCGCGTGATGGTCTACGCCACGCCACGCCGCGACTCGACGCAGTACGAAGACCCGGCGCCAACCGCACGCTCGTCTCCGCTCCAGCACGCGATCGAGCGGCACGAGCAAGTGAGGGTCGACCGCGCGAGTTCGCCCGGGCTTTGCGTGCGGTGTCTGAGCGCATGGACGCAGCGCTCGTTCGTGCTGCGGGATCCGGCCCTCGGGTCAGGCCGGCATGCAGGTGCCACCGTCGACACAGAGGGTCTGACCGGTGACGAGATCGGCATCCTCGGAGGCGAAGAAGACCGCGGTGCCGGTGAGGTGCTCGGCCTCGAGCGGTCGCTTCATCGCGCTCATCATCGGGAGCATGCCGATGTACTCCTCGGGCACGATCTTCTTCGTGGCCTCGGTCATCGTGACGCCCGGGGCGATGCAGTTGACCGTCACGTTGTACTGACCCAGCTGGCTCGCGAGGAACTTCGTGAGGCCGATGACGCTCCACTTGGTCTGGCTGTACGTGAACGCTCCGAGACCGTGGAACTCCCCCATAGGCACCATGTTGTAGAGGTACGCCGCTCCGGAGGACTGGTTGACGATGCGGCCCCAGCGCTGCTCGACCATCGACGGCGAGCAGGCCTTGGCCATCAGCCAGGCGCCGTGCAGGTTCACGGCGAAGACCCGCTGGAGGTACTCGTAGTCGTTGCGGTCGTTGTCGATGTCGTAGTAGAGCGCCGCGTTGTTGAGCAGGACATCGATCTTGCCGTACTGCTCGAGTGTGGCCGCCGCGCAGTCGAGGGTCGACTGCTCGTCCGAGATGTCGGTGCGGCAGAAGATGACGTCACCGGAGCCCTTGAGCTGCTTCATCGCCGAGTCGGCCCGCTCCTCGTTGATCTCGGCCACCACGACCTTCGCCCCTTCGGCGAGGAAGCGTTGGGCGTACGCGAGGCCGATGCCCTGGCCCGCCCCGGTGATGATCGCGACCTTGTCTTGGAGTCGGCCCATGTGAGTGATGCTCCGTTTCCGTCGAGTGGTGCGGTACCGGCCGCGGTGCGAGCCGGGCTACTACTTCTTGAGTCGGGCGATCAGGTTGAACTGCTCGGTCACGACCGGGGCGCCGGTGTCGGCGTCCTTCCACTCGGTCTGCATGACGACGAACGTCATGTGCGCGGAGTCGGTCTCCTTCTCGTAGAGATCCTTGATCCTTCCCTCGCCGACGAGCACGTCGCCGACTTCGACCGGGCGGTGGTACTCGAACTCCTGCTCTCCGTGCAGCACGAGCGCACCCTTCGCGAACAGATCGCCCATGATCTGGTGCATCGGGTTCTGACCACCGGTCGGGTCAGTGGGCTGATCCTCGGTGAACGCGCCCCAGAACTGCAGCGCGAACGTGAACGTCGGCGGCGCGGGGATGTGCTCGAAGCCCGCGTCGCGCGCGGCGTTGGCGTCCCGGTACACCGCGTTCGTGTCCTGCAACGCGGCCGCGAAGGTGCTCACCGGGCCTCGCTCGACGGTCACCTTCCAGGCCCCGGTCGTCTTCCCGATGGCACTTGTGTCGACGGCCATGTGGCGCTGCTCCCCCGGTGCGTTCGTCTTGGCGGTTCCGTGATGCGTCGCGCTAGCGTGACGCCGACGTCAGTTTCCAGTGTGGGGGAAGGAACGCGCAAATGGGCATGCTCGACGGCAAGGTTGCGATCGTCACCGGGGCCGGAAA
>JADGON010000076.1 GCA_017882945.1 Acidimicrobiia bacterium
CCGCGCTCGAGAAGCTCGACCAGGCGCGAAGCTCGGATGACTTCGGCACGATCAACCAGCTCCAGAAGAACCTCGCCTTCCACCTCTCCGGGCACGTGCTGCACTCGATGTTCTGGGAGAACCTCTCACCCGATGGCGGCGGCAAGCCCGAGGGTGAGCTCGCCGCGGCAGTCGACGAGGGATTCGGCTCGTTCGAAGGGTTGAAGAGCCAGCTGACGGAGTCCGCGCTCAACGTGCAGGGCTCGGGCTGGGGCGCTCTCACGTGGGAGCCCCTCGGGCAGCGCTTGATCGTCGAGCAGGTCTACGACCACCAGAGCAACGTCGGCCAGGGCGCGCCGCCGTTGCTCGTGCTCGACATGTGGGAGCACGCCTACTACCTCCAGTACAAGAACGTGAAGGCCGACTGGGTGAAGGCGTTCTGGGAGATCGTGAACTGGCCCGACGTCGCCTCCCGCTTCGAGCGCGCCCGCAAGCTCAAGCTCCTGTAGCTCCCGGCCTACGCACCGCCGCTGACGGGCGGAAGGACGGCGACCTCGTCGCCTTCCTCCAGTTGGGTCGCGTCGCCGTCAGCCGGCTCTTCGCCGTTGACCCAGACGCGCGACGACTCGAGCACCGCGCTGAACTCGGCACCGAACGTCGCTCGCGCGTGGGCGAGGAGCTCGCCGAGCGTCGCTGCCTCAATGTCCGAGCTCGAGGTGCCCGCGGCCTCGCGCGCCCGAGCGAACAACCGCAACCGAACCGACATGCGGCTAGGCGGAGACCTCCGCGAGGCCGTCCTTGATCACGACCTCGCCGTCGCCGTTGCGGGTCTCGAAGCCGAACACCTGGTTGCCGTTCTCCTCACCGGCGGCCCAGAACGTCGTGGTGATCGCCTGCCCGGGGAGCACGGGGCGCGAGAAGCGCACCGCGAGCCGCTTGAGCCGCGTCGGGTCCCCGCCGCAGACCTCCTGGATCGCCGCCCACGAGGTGAACGCCATGGTGCAGAGGCCGTGGATGATGATGCCGGGCAGGCCCACCGACTTCGCGATCTCCGCGTCGAGGTGGATCGGCATGTTGTCGCCCGATGCCTCCGCGTACCGGTAGGTCTGGTCCAGGTCGAGCTGCTGGGTGATCGAGCCGACGGGCTCCGTCGCCTTCGTCGCACCGGAGAGCTTGTGGGCCGGCGCCTCCTCACCGGCACCCTCGCCGTCGCTGACGCCGCGGAAGAACGAGGTCATGTACTGCTCGGCGACGAGGTCGCCCGACTGGTCACGTGACTCGACCTTGGCGACGACCGTGGTGCCGTTCGGCTTCACGTGGATGCCGACCGGCGCGGCGCGCGAGCTGAGCACCATGCCCGGGGTGATCGGCTTGACCAGCTTCATGTCCTGCTCGCCGTGCACCACGAGCATCAACACCTCGGGCGGAACGACACCCGCCATCGCGCCGGCGATCGTGTCCCAGATCGGCACGACCGCGAACACCGGCGGCGCCACGTCGCCGTTCAGGTGCGCGGGGATGGGGTCGTTGGTCGCCTTGGCGTACGCCTTGGTGCGCTCGGCTTCGACCTTGAACTCGGGACCCTCCGTCCATTGCCCAAGCTTCTCGATCGCGAACCCCATGGCGTGCTCCTTCTCTGGGCGGCGTCCGGGATCGTAGTTGGACCGGCGGGAGGGCTCCCTCCCGGACCCTAGGAGCCGGGCGGTGGGGCCGAGTCCACGTTGGTGCGGGCCTCGGGGAGCGCATCGAGGCGGGCCGGGTCGATCGGCGCGCCGGTGAACTCGTCGATCCCGTAGGTCCCGTTCTCGATGCGCTCGATCGCCGCCTCGATCTCGGCCAGCTCGGCCTCGAGGTCATCGAGGATCCCGAGGTCCTTCTCACGCTCGAACGTGTCGGTCGCGCTGTCGGCGGGATGCTGGTCGTAGTTGCTCAGCTCCGCGTCGTCACTCTCGGCTTCGCCGTCGATCTCCGTGTTGAGCTCCCGGATGAGTCCGGAGACCCGGGCTTTCTCGGCCTCGAGCCGCTTGCGTGCCTCTTCAGGATCCATGCGCTCACCCTACTGGCCGCCCGGCGATCTCCGATGTGGCTCAGCCTTCCGCGAGGCGCAGCTCGAGCAGCTCGGCCGTGTCCGTCAACAGCTCCTCGATCCGCGCCAGGCGATCAGTGGGGTCGTCGATCTCCAGGAGCCGCTGCGCGTCGAGTGGACCGATCGGGGCCAGCGCACACGCCTCGAACCCGGCCCGGACCGGGTCGTCGTCGAGTCGAACCTCGCCGGGCGGCGCCGCCATGCCCAGCTCGCTGCCCAGCGCCAACACGCGGCGCAGCTGCCGGGTCACGGTGTCAAGCACGTCTCGACCGGTCAGCTGCGCGTCGAGTTCGTCCAGTACCTCCACGATCGCTTGCGGGAAAGGGTCGTCAGGCAGCCATTCCCGAACCCGCATCCGCGCGGTACCGAGAGCTATGACCGCGTAGCGACCGTCGTCGAAGCGGCTCGTCTCGACGATGCGCGCGACGGTCCCGACATCGAAGCGCGCGTCCCCACCTCCCACCTCGGAACCGCGCTCGATGAGGACGACCCCGAACTCCTGATCGCCCGCGAGGCAGAGCTCGACCAGCGCTCGATAGCGCGGCTCGAAGACGTGCAGCGGCAGGACCGCGCGCGGGAACAGCACCGATCCGAGCGGAAACATGGGCAGCGTCCGCGTCGCCACGACCGTCAGTTGTCCCGCGCGCGCAGCGCCTGAGCCTCGGCCGCGACCATCGCTGCGTTCGGGCCCTCCAAGCTCGCGGCGATTCCTTCGAGCGCACCGGCTGCCTCGGTGAACCGTCCCAGTGAGCCGAGCAATGTCGCGGCTTGCCGGCGCTCAGGGATCGGGAGCTCGGCAAAGCGGAGGCGGAGGCGGGCGACCCACACCGCGTCGACGGAGCTGCGCTGGAGGTAGGACCGCTGCAGGTTGTTGAGCACCCGCAGCAGGATCGCCCGGGGACCGGTCGGGGCGAGGAAGACCGGACTGAATGACGCGTCCGGACCTTGCAGCTCGGCGAACACGGCACGACAGCCGGCGCCGTCGATGACGCGCCCGGCGTGGAACGGGTCGACGAAGACGTCGGGTTCGTCATCGACTCCGACGAGGAAGTGGCCGGGCATGCCGACACCGTGCAGCGCAAGTCCGATCCGCCGCCCGATCTCGATCATCAGGATGCTCAGCGTTATCGGGATGCCGAGGCGACGGTCGATCACGTCGTCGAGCAACGAGTTGCGCGGGTCCGAGTAGTCCTCGGTGTTGCCCGAGAATCCTTCGGTGACGAACAGCGCTTCGCCGAGCGCGGCCGGAGCGCGCGCCGCAACGGACCGGGCTGCGATCTCATCGAGCCGAACGAGCCACTCGTCGAGGTTCAGACCCGGATGCGCGTGTGCGGCGACGAGGAACGCGCCCTCGTCGAGAGGAAGATCGGCTTCGGCCAATCCCAGTAGCGCGGTGAACCGAGCCGTGGGCTCGCTCCAGGCCGCGTCACGAGGAGGCTCCACGTCCGGCGTCAGGTCTTTCCGGCGGCGACGTCCGCGACGGCCTGCTCGAACGCCACCGAGCTCGCGAGCTGCTGGTCGCCCAGCTCGAACGTCTTCGCGCTGGGTCCGGTCACGAGGAGCGTCGGAGTCTGGTGGATGCCGCGCTTCGAACCGTTCTCCGCCGATCGGCGCACGAATCCGTCGTAGGTGTTCGCGCGCACGCACTTCTCGAACGTGTCGAACGCGCTCCCTGTGATCCCCGCGTCCTTGCCGAAGGCGACGAGCTGATCACTCGTCAGGAACCCGGAGTTCTCCGAACGCTGCTCGGTGTAGAGGATGTTCGAGTACGGGAAGAACTTGCGTTGGTCACCCGCGCAGACGGCCGCAGCGGCCGATCGCACCGACTCTTCTCCGATGAATGGGAAATAGGTGTACGCGAAGCGGATCTTCCCGTCCTTGACCAGCTTGTCCACCGTCGAGCTCATGCTGTCGTGAAAGGCCTTGCACGAAGGGCACTGGAAGTCGGCGTACTCCTGGACGGTCACGGGCGCGGACGTGGCGCCTTCGATCTCGGACCCGTTGGGGCCGAGCGCGTGCTTCGGGGCCACCACGTGCGCGTTCTCGCTCTTGGACCGGCTGGACTGCACGATGATCCCGATCGCGAGCGCAGCGACGAAGACCCCGATGACGATCCACCATTGCTTCGAGACGCCACCACCGCGTCGCTTGTGGCCCGACGCCATCAGCTGGTCATCCTTTGATCGACCGACACGTACGAGCTCGGACCGACCGCTACGAACACCGCGAGTCCGAGAAACACGAGATCGCGAACCGTCTCCTGCGCGTACCGGACCGCGTCACCCGTACTCGTCACGCCACCGCCGCCGAAGCAGCCGCAGTCGATCGAGAGGCCACGCGCCCACGCCGAACCGATCATCGCGATGAACGACACGAACAGTATTGCCGAGACCCAAGCCGCCGGACGGCAGGCCAGACCGATCAGGAGCAGTGCCGCGAGGCCGAGCTCGACGAACGGCAGGCCCCAGGCGATCGGCTTGACCAACACCTCGGGGAAGATCTCGTAGGCCCGGACCGCGCGCGTCGCGACGTCCGGGTCCGCGATCTTGGCCAACCCGGCCCACGCCCAGACGACTGCGAGCGCGAGTCGAGCGACCGTGCTGAGCACCCTGGTCAAGATCTCAATCGCTTGTGCTTCCCATGTCCCGGCGGGACCGGCTCAGCACGAACCCGAGCAGGGCGAGAACGATCACGATGCCCACGATGATCGCGATGATCGCGCCCGAAGAGAGACCGCTGTCCGAGCTCGACTTCGTGCCGGACGCTTCGCCGCCGCTCGCGCCCGTCGAGGCGGTGGTGGCCGGTGCGTCCAAGGCCTGCTTGCCGCGCGCGGTGAGCACCGGCGCAGGGTGCTCGGGCTCCTGGCCCCCGGCAGGAGTCACCTCGATCCAGCGGACGACGTCTCCGTTGTCGTAGGTCTGCAACGCCTTGAACTCGACGGTCTTCACGCCGGCGGGGATGGCCGCGATCTTCAGCGGCAACGCGACCTTCTTGTCGCCGGTCAGGGGGCCTCCGGTCCAGGTCACCTGCTGCACGTCGCCGCTCGAGCTCTTCTGCACGGTCGCCGTCCACCCGGAGACCACGGCGGGCTCCGCGACGGTGAGCGCGGGGCTCGCGGGAAAGACGAGCTCCACCTTCACGGTGCCCGCGTTGGCCTCCTCGTTCGGGACGTTGAGCGTGGTCGCGACGGCACCGTCGGCACCCACCTCGCCGTCACGTTGGATCTCGACGTGGGCGAACGCGGGTCCGGCCACGAGCGCGACCACTCCGATCACGATCGCCCCTGCCGCGGCCAACTTGCGGATCATGATGCTCCTGTCTGTCGACTTGCTACGAGTGGATGGGCACCGTCGCCGTGGCGGTCACCTCGTCGACGTTGTTCGTGACGGCCTTCAACGTCAGCTGCCAGTCGCCGGCGAACGGCACGGTGAACCCGGCCGAGGTGTAGTGACCCGGACCGAGCCGGATCAGATCCACCTTGATCGGTGCGATGTCGTTCGCCGACTGGCTCATCTCCGCCGACACCTCGGTCGGGTCCGCCGTCCCCCCGCTCGGCGTCAGCATGAAGAGGTGCATCTCGTTCGGTCCGCGACTCGCGGGCGTGATGGTGATGTCGAAGGAGACCTGCTTGGTGTTCAGGGTCGCGAGGTACGGGCCGGTGTCGAGGCCCCGGGCCGGCGCCGCGTTCACGAGCAACGCGGTCACCGCGAGGATCACGATGCTGATGAGCACCTCGAGCAGCAGCGACCGCCGCAGCCGGCGCTCGGCCGTAGGCTCGTCGAGGACGTAGCCCTCGGGGTAGTCCGGCTCTTCGTCGTCTTCATCCCCGTCGCCGTCGTGGATCCCGCCGAATCCCGTGCCGGCCGAACCGACCGTGGCCGGTGCGTGCCCGAACGGAACCGGGTCCGAGACGCGAAGCGCGCCGACGGGAACCGGCGCGACGAGCGCCTCGGTGGGGATCCGCCACCGGCGGTTCACGATGTCGCGGCTGAGCGCGGCCACGACCATCAGGGCAAGGAACACGAGGATCTTGGTGAGCAGGATGCGTCCGTAGTCGGTGTCGAGCAACGCACCGAGCCGGTCGACCTGGCGGAAGGCCTGGAACACGCCGGTGACGACGATGACGCCCATGGCCACGAGCGCGTACTGCGAGTAGCGCGGAACGACCTCGCGCAGCATCGGCTCGTCGGCGCACGGCATCAGCGCCGCGAACAGGACCACGAGACCCCCGAGCCAGATGCCGACACCGAAGACGTGGAGGGTGTCCGCGGGAAAGGCGATCGGCACGAGCGGGCCGCTCGACGCGTGGCCGGCCAGTCCAGGCGTTGCCGCGAGCCAGAGCCCGAGCACACCGGCTGCGTAGGGCCACCACTTCGGCAGCGGGTGTTCGACCGCCGGTCCGCGCCGCGGCAGCAGCATGGCGAGCAGCGGCAGCGCGAGGAGCAGGAGCACGATGCGCCCGGCGTAGACGTGACCGAACCGGGTCTTCCACACCTCGGACCACACGCTCGGGCTCAGTGCCTTGATCGGGTCGAGCGCGCCGGCATAGGGACCCTGCAGCGCGAATCCGAGGAGCGTGAATCCGAAGGCCGATCCCCAGGCGATCCACACGATCCGGCGGGCACGCCGGTCGTCGCGTCCCGTCCCCCACACATACGCGAGGAATGCGGCGCCACCGATGAGGACCGCGAGACCACCGAACGCACCGAAGCGCGCGATGGCGAACAGCACCCCGATGACCGCGCTCCCGCCCTCGTCGGTGAGGAGTCGCTGCGCCAGGCTCTGCGCCTGCTTCGCGGTCGTTGCCGACGCGCCCACGGTGAACGTGAACGCGCCGCGGACCGGGTGCGCGTCGGAAGAGATCACACGCCACGTGACGACGTACGTGCCGCTATCAAGCCCCGGGGTCGAGACGCGCACCGCGCTGGCCTTGCCGTTCGGATGCGTCGGAGCCCCGACATCGATCCGGTTGGCGCGCGAGTCGAACGCACGCACCGCTCCGAGGGATGCCTCCACCGGTTCGTTGAACGTCAGCGTGATGTCCTTGGGTGACCGCTGCACCGTCGCGCCCGAACCAGGATCGGTGCCTTGGAGCACCGCGTGGGCGAACGCCGGAGCGGCCCACGCGCCGACGATTACGAACGCGAGCACCGACACCGCGAGCACGCGTCGCATGGCTCGCATCTTCCCCCCAGCGATCGAACGACCGAACGAGCGCGGGCTCATCCCAGGACCGGGCGAGCTCGATGGCGCGCAGTCTCTTCCGGGGATCGCGCCAGGAGCCAGACCGCAACCAGTCCGACGAGCTCGGGCGCGTGGCTGACCTCGGCTCCGGGCGCCGCTCGCCCCTGGACGATGTCGAGGATCGAGCTCGCGATGAGACAGACCACGACGGCACCGACGACCGGCAGGACTCCGGCCGCCCGGTCGGGCCTCCACGCGACGACGAGGAGACCGACGCCGAGCGCGAGGGAGAACGAGCCGAGATGACGGGCGACGTGAGTGGGGAGACCGGCGTCGTCACCCAGAACGAGAGCCGGCACCGCCATCCCGAGCTGGATCACCGCGACGACGGCGAGCGCGATCCGCAGGAAGCGCGTGCGTTCATCGATGCTCCCGGGGATCGGGCTCACCGACACGGGATCCTTGCCGATCGCGCGAAGGATCGAGCCGCTGAGATCCGGCACCGCCTCCGCCGGCACCACCCGGGTCGCGCGATGAAGCTCGGCCGCGCCGGCCGCGAACTCGCGGCAGCCCGCACACGTCGCCACGTGGGACTCCAGAGAAGCCGCGGCAACCCCGGGCTCCTCCCCATCGAGGCGAGCCGAGATCGCCGCGCGGCAGTGTTCGCAATCCACCTTCAGTAGTCGTCGCGGTCGTGCGAGAAGTTCCCGGGTTTCCGGAGCTCGGAGAACTCCTCGACGCGACCCTTCCATTGCCGCAACCGGCCAGTATCGTCCCGAGCGTGGACGAGCTCACGCGGCTGCTGGTCGCGGCTCGAGACGGGGATCGTGACGCGTTCGGCGCCGCGATCCGCCGCGGTCAACCCGACGTCTGGCGTCTGGCCGTCCACCTGGTGGGCCCGGGCGAGGCCGACGACGTCACCCAGGACGTCTTCCTGCGCGCGCACCGCTCCTTGCCGAGCTTCCGCGCCGAATCGAGTGGGCGGACCTGGCTGCTCGCGATCACCCGGAACACGTGTGCCGACGTCGTGCGCGGCGCCCGCCGGCGCCGCCGGCTCCAGGATCGACTGTTCTCGAGTCACGGCACCGAGGTCGCACCGTCGGCGGAGGGCACGTTCGGGCTCGATCAGCTCATGTCCGGGCTCGACGAGGATCGCCGCAGCGCCTTTGTGCTGACCCAGGTGCTCGGGTGCTCGTACGCCGAAGCGGCCGACATCTGCGATACCGCGGTCGGCACCATCCGCTCACGCGTCGCGCGCGCGCGGATGGATCTGCTCGAGCAGATGCGCGCGGCCGACACCGCATGACGCGCCGCGCGCTCACGCGCGCAGCCGCGGCAACTTGTCTCGCGCTCGTGTTCCTCGTCGCCACCGCCGGTCCCGCGGCGGCCCATGGCGTGGGCGGCTTACAGCCGACGAACTACACGACCACGGTGAAGGGGATCGAACCAAAGGTACCCGGACTCCATGCGCGCGCCGTCGACCTCGGTTCGAGCATCGAGCTTCGCAACGACACCGCCCACGAGGTGGTGGTGTACGGGTATCAGGGTGAGCCGTACCTGCGTATCGGTCCGGGCGGGACCTTCCAGAACACGCGATCGCCGGCCGTGTTCCTCAACCGCACCCGCATCCCGCAACACTCCGCCCCGCCCGACCAGTACGACGCCAAGGCGCAACCACAGTGGCGGAAGATCTCGGACGCATCCGTGGCCGTCTGGCACGACCACCGCACCCATTGGATGGCCACCGAGGACCCTCCGGCGGTGCGGCGCGACCCCGGCCGGCGCCACGTCGTCATCCGGGACTGGGAGATCCCGGTGCGGGACCAGGGCCGCAAGCTCGTCGTCACCGGTGACGCGCTCTGGGTCCCGGGGCCGTCGCCGTTGCCGTGGGTCCTCGGTGCCGTGGCGCTCGCGATCGGCGTCGCACTGCTGGCACGGACCCGAGCCTGGATCGGGGTCGTGCAGGCCACGCTGGCGGTGCTCATCGTCAGCGAGACGATCCATGTGATCGGTGCGTGGCAGGCGACGACCGCGTCAATCCCGAGCCGCGCCTTCGCCAGCATCTACTCCTTCGGCGGGGTCGTCGTGTGTGCGCTGGCCCTGTGGTGGCTCAAGCGTCGCGACCCCTGGGCCGCCACGCCGGTGGTGCTGATCGCCGGGCTGTTCATGTTCGTGGCGGGCGGCCTGGCGGACGTCACCGCGCTCACCCGGTCCCAGATACCGACGAGCCTGCCGGCGGGGCTCGGCCGTCTCACCGTCACGCTCGCGCTCGGGCTCGGTGCCGGACTCGTGATCGCCGCCGCATCCCGGCTGCGTGCCCCTCCGGCGCCCCGTCGCACCCAACCCTCCGGGCCGGTCCCCACGCTCGTCCCCTGACATCTCGCCCCGGGCGGGTCATGCCTGCACCATCATGATGCGCAAGGCTGGGGGCATGCCGACGATCTTCACGCGCATCATCGAAGGGGAGCTGCCGGGGACGTTCGTGTGGCGCGACGACCTCTGCGTCGCGTTTCTCTCGATCGCACCCCTCAAGACCGGTCACACGCTCGTCGTCCCGAGAGCCGAGGTCGACCACTGGATCGACCTTGATC
>JADGON010000007.1 GCA_017882945.1 Acidimicrobiia bacterium
ACTTCGAGCCCGAACCACCGCTGCCCACCGTCCCCTGCGGGGAGCTCGCGCTCACCTCGACGCCACCGAAGGACGACGCTGGTGCCCGCGCCCAGGTCGTGCGGCGTCAATCCGATGGCAGCTGGCTCCGGGTGATCGACCAGCCCGAATTCCGTCGCTGAACCGGTCGTCGAGCCGCGTCGGTGACCACGCGCACGTGAACGCAGCTCTGCCGGGTTGCGCCTGCTCACTCGAGAGGCGAACATGTGTTCGTGTCCGAAGCGAACATCCTGCACGCCGACCTCGATGCCTTCTTCGCGTCGGTCGAGCAGCGGGACAACCCCCGCCTACGCGGGCGGCCGGTGATCGTCGGGGGTGGCGTCGTGCTCGCGGCCAGCTACGAGGCGAAGGCGTTCGGCGTCCGGACCGCGATGGGTCTCCGAGCCGCGCGACAGCTGTGCCCGCGGGCGATCGTGGTGCCACCGCGCTTCACGGCGTACTCGGATGCCAGCACCGCGGTGTTCGAGGTCTTCGCGAACACCACCCCGCTCGTCGAAGGGATCTCGATCGACGAGGCGTTTCTGGACGTCGGCGGGCTCCGACGGGTGTCGGGCACGCCGACGGAGATCGCGACGCTGCTGCGACGTGATGTCGCGGACGAAGTCGGCCTCCCGATCTCGGTCGGCGTTGCCCGGACCAAGTTCCTCGCCAAGGTGGCCAGTGCGGCATCCAAGCCGGACGGGCTGTTGGTCGTTCCACCCGACCAGGAGCAGGCGTTCCTGCATCCGCTGCCGATCGAACGCCTGTGGGGGGTGGGACGGGCGACCGCGGAGAAGCTCCACGCTCGCGGGATCACGACCGTCGGCGAGGTCGCCGCACTCCAGGAACGAGTGCTGACCTCACTGCTCGGGCGCGCGTCGGGGCACCACCTGCACGCGCTCGCTCACAATCGAGACCCGCGGCCGGTCGAGGTAGGGCGGCGACGCCGGTCGATCGGATCACAGCGCGCGCTCGGCCGCTCACCCAAGTCCGCGGATGCCATCGACGCGTTCCTCGTCGGGATCGTCGACCGGGTCACCCGTCGGATGCGCGCCGCCGAACGCGTCGGTCGCACTGTTGTGCTGCGGTTGCGCTTCGACGACTTCACTCGGGCGACGCGTTCGCACACGCTGCCGCACGCGACTGGACAGACCGACCCGATCCTTGCCGCGGCGCGGGTGCTCCTCGCTGCGGCCACGCCACTGATCGAGGAGCGAGGGGTCACGCTCATCGGCATCAGCGTCGGCAACGTCGAAGACGACGGCATCGTCCAGCTCGAGCTGCCGTTCGCACGGCGCAGCAACGGCGCGCTCGACGCCGCGCTCGACCGCGTGAGCGACCGGTTCGGTGCGGAGACGGTCACCCGCGCAGTGCTGCTCGGCCGGGACCACGGCTTCTCGGTTCCTATGCTTCCGGACTGAGGGGATCTTCCAGCCGGTATCTCCTGTCTCGGTGCCGGCCGCCACGAGCTCGCGCGCAACGGCCGGGCGATCGGTCACGTCAGTCGAACGGCTGCAGCGAGCTCGCGACAACCCAGGTGCTGAAGTACTGGCTGTTCGCTCCGTAGGCCATCGCCAACGCGACTTTCGCGCCCGCAACTTGGTGCTCGCCGGCCGCGCCACGCACCTGGTTCGCCGCTTCGGCGAAGCGCAGCAGTCCCGACGCGCCGATCGGGTTGCTCGACAGCACTCCCCCACTCGCGTTCACGGGGAAGGAACCGGTCAACGCCGTCTCGTCGTCGTCGATCATCCGCCAACCCTCCCCAGCCGCGGCGATGTCATGGCCCTCGAGCCAGATCGCCTCGTGCCATGAGAACGGCACGTACAGCTCGGCCATGTCGATCTGCTGGCGTGGGTTCGTGATGCCGGCCTGCTCGTACACATCCCACGCGGCCTGCACACACGCGGCCGGGCGGACGGGATCGCGGCCCGGGAAGCTCGGCGGCTCGCTGCGCGACGACGCGCCGATGATCCACGCCGGCGGCCTCCCGTCTGCCGCGGCTGCGGTACCCCCGGCCTCGTTGGTCAGCACGACCGCGCACGCTCCGTCGGAGGAAGGACACGACTCGAGGTAGCGGAGGGGCTCCCACATCATCGGGGACTCCTTCACCTTCTCGATCGAGATGTCCGGGATCCGCAGGTGCGCGTAGGGATTCTTCAACGCGTTCTGGCGGTCCTTGACCGCAACCTTCCAACCGATGTGCTCGGGCGCACCACTCCGCTCGATGTATGCCCGGATGAACGGCGCGAATGCACCTCCCGCTCCGAGTGACGCACCCCGGCCGCTCCCGAGCGCGAACTGCGCGTTCCCTTCCGACTGCTTCTCGAACGCGACCGCGAGCACCCGCTCGTGCTTGCGCGCCTGCACGTGGGACGCGGCAACGATCGCCGTCGTACCGCCCACCGAGCCGGCGGTGTGCACCCGGAACATCGGCTTGCCGACCGCGCCCAATGCGTCGGAGAGGTACAGCTCAGGCTTCATCACGCCCTCGAAGAGGTCGGGCGCCTTGCCGATGACGACGGCGTCGATGTCCGCGAACGTCATGTGCGCGTCGTCGAGCGCGCGGAACGCCGCCTCCCGGACGAGACCACCGAAGGAGACGTCGTGGCGGCGCGACTTGTGGTGGGTCTGACCGACGCCGACGATCGCTGCGGGCTCGGTGCTCACGCGTCCTCCTCCAGGATGCAGACGAGGTTCTGCTGCAGGCACGGGCCCGAGGTCGAATGGGCCAGCGCTCGCTTCCCGCCTCCGAACACATGGTTCGCGGCGTAGCCGATGCGGGCGAGCCCGGTCGCCATGATCGGGTTGGAAGCGAGCGCACCACCCGACCGGTTCACCGCGACCTCGCCGCCGAGATCGAGCACCCGGCGCAGCAGGATCTCCTCGTGGGTGAACGCCGCCTGCAGCTCCGCGACCTCCACCGGAGAGGTGCCGAGCCCGGCGGCTTCCGCCGCGATCCGGGTCGACGGCGAGTCGGTGAGGTCGCGGTAGCCGGGGTTGTGGCACTCGGTGCGGTGGTCGAAACCGGTGATGAACGCGGGCCGCTCGCGCAGCTTGCGTGCCCGATCACCGGTCGCGAGCACCATCGCTGCCGCGCCGTCGGTGATCGGCGGTAGATCATGGCGGCGAAGTGGCGCTCGCACGTATTCCCCGGCGAGCAGCGTGTCGATGTCGGCATCGCCCTTCACCTGCGCGTCGGGATTGCTCCGCGCGTCGCGTCGGGAACGGGCCGCGACCTCAGCCATCGCGCGCTCGTCGGTGATCCCGGCTTGGATCAGGGCGCGGGCCTGCAGCGCCGCGAACGTGAGTGGATCGGCGCCGAGCGGCGCGAGGTAGAACGGGTCCATCTCCATCGGGTAGATCAGCGTCGGATCCCCGGTCGAGGAGCGACCCGATCCGGTCACAACCGCGATCTCGATGTCGCCTTCCTGCAACCGGAGCCATGCCTCGTAGAGCGCCCACGCGCCATCCATCTCGACGTGCGAGTCGCGCTTCGGGGGCCACGCTCCAATCGCGTCGAGGTTCGACACGAACGAGAACGCCTGCCCGGTGATGTAGTCGCACGAGCCGAGGCAGGTGAAGTCGATGTCGGCGCGGGTGAGGCCGAGTGGTTCGAGCGCTGCGGTGATCACCCGCAGCAGGAGCTGGGTCTCCGAGAGATCGGTGCGGCGCACCATCGGGGTCTGGGCCCAGCCGACCACGGCGATGTCGGTGCGGGGGCCGTTCGTCGCGACCATCAGAAGATCCGATTCACGAGGTCGGGGTCCTCCACATCGGGCTCACCGCTCGGGATCCAGCCGATCAGATGGCCATACGCGCCGCCCATCGCGCCCGCGTCGTCGATGTCGTCGTTCGGTGGCGCCCACGCCGCCGCGACGCGTTTCCCGACCCGAACCTCACCCACCGGAAGCTCGACGACCGGCTGGTACGGAAGGATCACGTCGGTGCCGTCGAGCAGGACGAAGACCCGGGCGAACGGCTCCGTCTCGGTCTGTCCGGGGTACTGCACCGGGGTGACGATCGTGAAGTTCGTGATCGTCCCCGTGTGCGGAAGGTCCACGTCCTGCTCTTCACCGAGCTCGACCGCGTCGATCGGGCAATAGCCGCGCCCGCCCGAATAGACCCGTTCGCACACCGGGCAGCGCTGGCCGATGATCCTCTGGTCCCGGCTCGCCTCCCTGAGCCGGTCGAGCACCGGCGGCACCGGGTTCCGGTAGGTGATCGACGCGTTGTAGTCCATCATCGTCACCGGTGCCTCGGCCGGCCCGGAGTCGGGCCCATCGACCTCAGGTTGCTCGCCCGGCACGAACGCGATGATGTCGCCGATGTGACCGACGCGGCTGCCCCGCCACCTCGGCGCAACGCGCGCACCGACGCGCAGCGCGTCGGGTGCTCCCGTGTCGACGGCATGCAAGAGCGGGGTCGACGCGCCATCGAGGCGGATGAACGCGAACGCGAAGGGGTGGCCGAGCGGATGCTGCTCCGACGGCGCAGGGACCCACGTCCAGGACTCCACCGTGCCGGCGGGTCCCACCTCGACCATTCCGTCGGGGTCGAGCTCGGCGCCGGTCTGCGGGTCCCACTCCAGTGGCGGCACGATCACCTGATCGCCGGAACGGATACCCAGGATGCGTTGCTCGGTGAGCCCGGTCATGAACGCGCCGATCACGGGTCCGAGCGACCGCTTGTACGGGAAGACGATCGAGTTCTCGACGAAGCGCGTCAACTGTTCCCCCTCCGGCCCGCGCCGATTCCGACGCGACCGATCATCGCCCGAGCGCGCTCCCCACGTCATATCCCGACCCGGGAACCGATCCGTCGTCCGTCAGGGCTGCAGTCCCCGCGACGCCGGCAGCTCCGGCGGTCACGGAATTGCGATATTGACGGTCCGCGTCGGTGAAGTGCTCGGGAGGAAGGCTCCGTTGCCGTTGTAGTGGGCGCGCGCCGAATGGGTGCCGAGCGCCAGGCCGTTCGGGAGCACCAAGGTCGCGTGATGCAGTCCGACCATGGGGACGATGGTCTGTACGCCGTCCACCGTGAACGTGACCGTGCCCGCCGCAGGCTTCTTCGTGGAAACCGGCCTGAGCTTCGTCACGTTCGCGACCAGCACCAGCCGCGTCGTGGACGTCCACGTCGAGGCCGGTGACTTCGGGCGGGAGTAGATCAGGAGATCGGTCTTGGTGGGTTGGGAACCGCTCGTGACGACGGCCGCCGATGCACCGGGACTTGCGAACGCAACCGGCGTGGCGACCGCGAGCACGGCGATGGCAGCCAACCGCGCGACCCTCGAGACGTGGGACCGTATCCGCATGCCGACCTCCCCACTCTCGTCTTCGCCGGTCAACTTACCCGCGGTGCCATCCGCGCGGTCGTGGATGCCTGTGGCCTCACGTGTGCTCTCCGTGGGCGCAATGCGTTGTGCGACGGCCGGCTGAGGGCACACTGATCGGAGTGACCTCGACAAGAACCCGCACCTCTGTGCCCCAGCCGAGTGGGGCCGGGTGGAGACGGCACTTGTTTCGGCGCGCCGGGGAAGGAGATCGCAGGCGGCGAAGCGGCGACTGGGTCCGCGTCGCGGTGGCACTGGCCCTGCTCGTGCTCGCGGCACGCCACGCCGGCGATGTCACGGCGAGCGAGCGAGCGTTCTTCAACCTCTTCAACACGCTGCCCGAGGGTCTGACCCCCCTCTTTCGTGCCCTCTATCGACTCGGCGCGCTGTGGGCGGTCGGGCTGGTCGTCGTCGCCAGCCTGGTGGGGCGACGGTGGCGCTTGGCTCGCGACCTGCTCATCGCGGGGATTCTCGCTTGGGCTACCGCTCGAGCGGTGGGTCAGATCGTCGTCGCCCACGAGAGCATCGCACGCAGCGTCCGGATCGCGACGGGCACGGGCGGCTCGCCCTCGTTCCCTGCGGTGCGGGTCGCGGTGATCGTCGCCATCATCACCGTCGCATCACCGTACGTGACTCGACCCACTCGGGTCTTCGGTTGGATCTTGGTGCTCGCGCTGGGCGTGTCCGCCCTCTATCTCGGGACTGCGTTCCCGTTGGACCTGTTCGCCGGCGTGGTGCTCGGCTGGGGTGTCGCGTCGACCGTGCATCTCATCTTCGGGTCACCGGTGATGCGACCGACGATCCCGCAGGTGATCGTGGCACTCCACGTCCTGGGGATCGACGCACGCGACGCGCGACTCGCGCGCGAACAACCGAGCCGTTCGACGGTGGTGTTGGCCGAAGACGACGAAGGTCCTCTGCGCGTCAAGGTGATCGGACGCGACGAGGCGCAGGCTCGCCTTCTTTCCAAGGTGTGGGCCACGCTGCTCTACAAGGACTCGG
>JADGON010000376.1 GCA_017882945.1 Acidimicrobiia bacterium
CGACCTCGCGCACGACGTCGTAGCCGAGGTACCCGACGACGCCACCGTGGAAGGGCGGCAGCTCGGCCAGGCGCGGCGCGCGGTACCGGGTGAGCAGCGCCTCGATCGCGGCGAGGGCACCGCGGTCCAGTGGCACATCGAGCGGGACATCTCCGAAGCACTCGACCGCGTTGCCGCGCACCACGAGCGTCAGTGCCGGATCGCGACCGATGAACGAGAAGCGGCCCCAATGCTCACCGTGCTCGACCGACTCCAGCAGGAATCCGTCCCGGTCGCCGACGAGCTTGACGAAGGCCGAGACCGGCGTCTCGAGGTCGGCCAGGATCTCGCGCCAGACCGGGACCACCGTGTGTTCGCGTGCGAGCGCCCGGAACTCGTCGAGCGTCGGCTTGATGGTGGCGATGCTCACACGGGTCCGGGCTCGGCGTCGCCCCCGAAGGCCCGGAAGAAGCAGCTGCGCTCGCCGGTGTGGCAGGCCCCTCGGCCCTCCTGCTCGACGACGAAGAGCAGCACGTCCATGTCGCAGTCGTAGTACGCGTTGCGCACGTACTGGCGGTCACCGGAGGTCTCGCCCTTGCACCAGTACTCCTGGCGGCTCCGGCTCCAGAACCAGGTACGCCCCGTCTCGAGCGTGCGCCGCAGTGCGTCCTCGTTCATCCACGCGAACATCAGCACCTGACCGGTGGACGCTTCCTGCACGATCGCCGGGACGAGGCCGTCACGGTCGTAGGCCACGGCCCGGATCTCGGCCTCGGTCGCCGCGATCGGCGTGACCGACGGCGAGCCGGGAGAAGGGACGGTCGGAGGGGCGGCGGACATCGCCGAGCAGCGTACCCGTCACACTCCGGGGTTCCCGGGCCGTTTTCCCCGTTGCGACTGGGCGCGATGGCAGACTGCGCCCCGATGCCGGACTCCGCTGCTCCTCCGATTGCCCCCGCACGCCCCGTCGAGCTGAGTGCCCACGGCGACACGCGCGTCGACCCCTGGTTCTGGCTCCGCGATCGTGATGACCCCGAGGTGCTCGGATACCTCGCGGCCGAGAACGCCTACACCGCGGCCGCGCTCGAACACACCCGGGCGTTCCAGGAGGAGCTGTTCGAAGAGATCCGCGGCCGCATCCAGGAGACCGACATCTCCGCGCCGGTCCGCTTCGGACCGTGGGACTACTTCGCTCGCACGTTCGAAGGGCGCCAGTACGCGCAGCACGGCCGCCGACCCGCCGGCGCCGCCGTGGGGACCGAGGAGT
The DNA here is from genome assembly GCA_017882945.1 of Acidimicrobiia bacterium. Classification (GTDB taxonomy): domain Bacteria; phylum Actinomycetota; class Acidimicrobiia; order IMCC26256; family JAENVU01; genus Chersky-806. The sequence continues at coordinate 1,247 of JADGON010000376.1, forward strand.
CCGTCCTCCTCGACGAGAACCTGCTCGCGGGCGACTCGCCCTACTTCGCGCTCGGTGGGCTGACGATCTCGCCCTCGCACGACCTGCTCGCCTACTCGACCGACTTCTCCGGGGGCGAGCGATACACGCTGCACTTCCGGGACCTGCGCACGGGCGAGGACCTCCCCGACACCGTCGAGGACGTCTACTACGGCCTGGCCTGGTGCGACGACAACCGAACGATCCTCTACGTGCGCCCGGACGACGCGGTGCGGCCGCACCAGATCTGGCGCCACGACCTCGGCACCGACCCGGCGGACGATGCGCTGGTGTACGAGGAGCCCGACGAGCGGTTCTTCGTCGGCGTCTCCCGCGCGCGCGCCGGCCGGTACCTCCTGATCTCGACGGACTCCAAGACCTCCAGCGAGATCCGGTTCCTCCCTTCCGACTCGCCCGCGGCGGAGCCTCGAGTCATCGAACCCCGCACCGCGGACCTGGAGTACACGGTCGAGCACCACGTCGACGCTGTGCACGGGGACCAGTTCTTCGTGCTCACGAATGCCGACGGCGCCGAGAACTTCAAGGTGATGGTCACACCGGTCGCGACACCCGGGCGCAGCAACTGGGTCGACGTGCTCCCCCACCGGCCCGAGGTGCGCGTCCACGACCTGGATGCGTTCGCGGACCATCTCTTGATCTCGGAGCGCGAAGGCGGGCTGGAACAGCTGCGCGTGTGGCGCCTCTCGGACTCGGCAGACCACGTCATCGAGCTCCCGGACCCGGTGTACTCGGTGTGGTCGGGTGAGAACCTCGACTACGCGAACACGACGCTGCGCTACGGCTACACGTCGCTCGTGCGACCCACCTCGGCGTACGACTACGACGTGGCGAGCCGCGAGTCCACGCTCGTCAAGCAGACGCCGGTGCTCGGTGGGTACGACGCTGCGCAGTACACGTCCGCCCGCCTCTGGGCGACCGCACCGGACGGCACTCAGGTCCCGATGTCGGTCGTGCACCGCAAGGACGCGCCGCTCGACGGCACCGCGCCGGCGCTCCTCTACGGCTACGGCTCCTACGAGATCACCGTCGACCCGACATTCTCGTCCATTCGGCTCAGCTTGCTGGATCGCGGCTTCGTGTTCGCGATCGCGCACGTCCGCGGCGGTGGTGAGCTCGGACGGCACTGGTACGAAGACGGCAAGCTCCTGCACAAGCGCAACTCGTTCACCGACTTCGTCGCGTGCGCGGAGCACCTCATTGCGTCGGGCTACACCTCGACCGACCGCCTCGGCGCTCGCGGCGGGAGTGCAGGCGGGCTGTTGATGGGAGCAGTGGCCGAGCTCCGGCCCGACCTCTTCCGGGCTGTCGTCGCCGAGGTGCCGTTCGTCGACGTGGTCACCACCATGCAGGACCCGACGATCCCTCTCACCGCGACCGAGTGGGAAGAGTGGGGCAACCCGATCGAAGACGCCAAGGCGTACGCGTACATGAAGTCCTATTCGCCGTACGACAACGCGGTGGCGATGGACTACCCGGCTCTGTTCGTGACCGCCGGCCTCAACGACCCTCGGGTCGCGTACTGGGAACCCGCGAAGTGGGTGGCCAAGCTGCGCGCCAACAAGACCGACGACCGCCTGCTCGTGCTCAAGACCGAGATGGGGGCCGGCCACGGCGGGCCCTCGGGCCGGTACGACGCGTGGCGCGACGAAGCGCTCGTCCTGGCGTTCCTGGTCGACCAGCTGACGGGCACGCTGCAATGACGGGCTCGGCGGTGACGGGCGGCTTGGAAGGGTTCTCCGCGCTCGTGACCGGGGGCGGTAGTGGCATCGGTCTCGGCTGCGCGCGGCGTCTGGTCGCCGACGGCGCGTCGGTGACGATCTGCGGCCGCACCCAGGATCGACTCGCCGCCGCGGCCGCGGAGCTGTTCGAGCTGGTCCCGGACGATGCAACCGTGCAGTACGTGGTCGCCGACGTCACGAACGAGAAGGACGTCGCCGGCGCGGTCGAGATGGCATGCGTACCCACGGGAGGGCTCGACGCGGTGATCGCGTGCGCGGGTGGCTCCGAGACGCTGGGCCCGATCACCCAGATGGACACGGACGCCTGGCGCCGCACGATCGACCTCAACATCACCGGAACGATGCTGACCATCAAGCACGCGGCCCGGCCGATGGCCGCCGCGGGTCGCGGCTCGATCGTGGGCATCTCCTCGATCGCGAGCTCCCGCACGCACCGCTGGTTCGGGGCTTACGGCGTGGGCAAGGAAGGCATCGACCACGTCTGCCGGCTCGCGGCGGACGAGCTCG
>JADGON010000377.1 GCA_017882945.1 Acidimicrobiia bacterium
GCACCGTAGGAGGTGCCGTTCGCCGCCGCCCGCTGCACCGCGTCGACGATCGCGGGATGGGCGTGGCCGAGGATCGAAGCGCCCCACGACTGGACGAAGTCCAGGTACCGGTTGCCCTCGGTGTCGATGAGGTACGCGCCCTCGGCCCGCTCCACGAAGAAGGGCGTGCCGCCGACCGCATTGAACGCCCGCACCGGTGAGCTCACCCCGCCCGGGATGCGTTGGAGCGCGCGTTGGTAGAGCTCCTCGGAGCTCTCGCTCACTGCAGCAGCTCGGCGACTTCTCGCGCCGCGTAGGTGAGCACGAAGTCGGCGCCCGCGCGGCGGATCGAGAGCAGGTGCTCGAGCATCACCGCGGGTCCGTCGATCCATCCGTTGGCCGCCGCGGCTTGGACCATCGCGTACTCACCGCTGACGTGGTATGCCGCGACCGGGACGTCGAACGCGGTCCGGACCGCGGCGATGATGTCCAGGTACGCGAGCGCAGGCTTGACCATCACCATGTCGGCGCCCTGCTCGATGTCGAGCGCGGTCTCCTCCAGCGCCTCGCGGGAGTTGGCCGCCTGCATCTGGTAGCCGCGACGGTCGCCGAACTGCGGCGCGCACTCGGCCGCGTCACGGAACGGGCCGTAGAGCGCCGACGCGTACTTGGCCGAGTACGCGAGGATCGCCGCAGCCGAGAACCCGGCGTCGTCGAGCCCGGCGCGGATCGCCGCGACCTGGCCGTCCATCATCCCGCTCGGCGCGATGACGTCGGCGCCGGCAGCTGCCTGGGCGATCGCGATGCTCGCGTAGCGCTCGAGCGTCGCGTCGTTGTCCACCTCACCGTTCGGGTCGAGAAGGCCGCAGTGCCCATGATCGGTGTACTCGTCGAGGCAGGTGTCGGCCATGAGCACGAGGGAGTCGCCGACCTCGTCGCGCAAGGCCCGGAGCGCGACCTGGACCACGCCGTCGGGGTCGTCCGCGCTCGAGCCGCGGGCATCCTTGCGCGCGGGCACGCCGAAGAGGATCACGCCCGGGACCCCGAGACCGGCGAGCGCGCGCACCTCCTTGCGCAGGCTCTCCTGGGTGTGCTGCACGACCCCGGGCATCGATCCGACCGGCTCGGGCTCGTCGATGCCCTCCTTGACGAAGAGCGGGGCCACGAGGTCGTCGACCGCCAGCCGGGTCTCGGCGGTCAGGCGGCGCATCGGGTCGCTGCGCCGGGTCCGGCGCGACCGGTGCTCGGGGAATCCCACGGTCCCAGGCTACTTCTGGTCGGCAGACCCGCCCGCCTCGGGAAGCGCACCCACCAACGCGTCGACGAGGCCGTCGACCGAGTGCGGATCCGCCTCGACGTCGACGCGGATGCCGCGGTCACGCGCGGTCGTCGACGTGATCGGACCGATCGAGACGACCAGCGGTTGGGGATCGGGAAGCGGGCCCACGAGGTCACAGAAGCCGGTGACCGTGGATGACGAGGTGAACGTGATCGCATCGATCCGGCCTGCGCGCACGCGCTCGAGCTGGTCGGGCGCGGGGACGGCGCGCACGGTGCGGTACACCGGGAGCACGTCGACGGAGTAGCCGAGCTCCGCCAGTCCGTCGGGCAGGACGTCTCGAGCCTGCTCGGCTCGCGCGAGCAGCACGCGAGCACCCGCAGTCTCGGGGCCGGGGAACCGGTCCAGGAGCGACTCCGCGATGAAGCGCTCGGGAACCAGGTCGGCGCGGATGCCCCGCCGCTCGAGCGCAGCTGCGGTACCGGGGCCGATCGCCGCGACCTTCAGGTCGGCGAGCGCGCGCGCATCCAGCCCCGCGGGCGCGAGGCCCCGGTCGAACAGCGCGTCGACCCCGTTCGCCGAGGTGACCACGAGCCACGAGTAGCGCCCGAGCTTCGGGAGCGCGAAGTCCAGCGGCTCGAGCACGATCGTCGGGAGCTCCACCACCTCGGCACCCAGCAGCTCGAGCCGGGCGCGCAGCGCGCTCGCCTGCTCGCGAGCCCGAGTGATCACCACGGTGCGGCCGAAGAGGGGCCGCGCCTCGAACCAGGCGAGATCGAGCGCCGCGACGCTGCCGACGACGATGGCGCTCGGCGCGCGGACGCCGGCGTCCGCCACGGTGGCGAGGGTGGCACGGATCGTCCGCTGCTCCGGCAGGGTTCCCCACCGCACGGCCGCGACCGGGGTCTCCGGCGGTCGACCGCCGTCGATCAGCCGCGCCGCGATGTCGGCGAGATGGCCCGCACCCATCAGGATCACCAGCGTCCCTCCCGCGCGCGCCAACGCGGCCCAGTCCGTGTCCGTGGTGCCCTTCGCCGGATCCTCGTGACCGGTGACGACCGTGACATGCGTCGAGAGCCCTCGGTGGGTCACGGGAATGCCGGCGTACGCGGGTGCCGCGATCGCGCTCGTGATCCCCGGCACCACCTCGAACGCGACCCCCGCCGCGGCGAGAGCTTCGGCCTCCTCGCCGCCGCGCCCGAAGACGAACGGGTCGCCCCCCTTCAGGCGCACCACCGTCTTGCCCGCCACGCCGCGATCGACCAGCACCGCGTTGATGCCGTCCTGGTCCATCTCGACCGCACCCGGTGCCTTCCCGACGTTGATCCGCTCGGCCGTCGACGGGGCGAGGTCCAGCAGCGAAGGATGGGCGAGCCGGTCATAGACGACGACCTCCGCCACTTCGAGCAGTGCGGCCCCCCGCCGGGTGAGCAACCCCGGATCGCCCGGTCCCGCGCCGACCAGGTACACGGTCATGACGTCGACCGGGGTCGCCCGGCCGCGGCCTCCTCGTCTTCGAGCACGACGCGTCCGCCCTCTTCGTCGAGCAGCCGCCGGGCGACTGCGAACCCGAGTGCGCTGGGATCCGAGTCGTCGCCCTCGCCGCAGGTGCGCAGGACCACGCGGCCGTCCAAGGACGCGAGCAGGACTTCGAGCACGATCGAGCCGTCATCGTCGCGACGCGCGAGCGCGCCACAGGGCAGGCTGCACCCGCCTCCGAGCTGCTCCAGGAACGCCCGCTCGGCCTGGATCTCGGCGTGCGCACCGGGATCGTCGATCTCTGCGAGCGCGGCGAACGTGTCCGCATCCTCGGCTCGGCACTCGACCGCGAGCCCGCCCTGGCCGACCTGCGGCAGCAGCGTCGAGGGCGCGAGACGTTCGGTCGCACGCGCCGCGAGCCCGAGGCGATCCAGCGCGGCCGCGGCAACGACCACCGCGTCGAAGTCCGCCGCGCGCTCGAGGCGCGTGGGGATGTTTCCCCGCAGCTCCCCGAACGTGAGGTCGGGGCGCAGTGCCGCGAGCTGCGCGCGGCGTCGCACGCTGCCGGTGCCGATCCTCGCGCCCGTCCGCAGGTCGTCGAGCCGCGAGCCTGCGAGGGCATCGCGCGGGTCGCCGCGTTCGGGGATCGCGGCGAGCACCAGACCGGGAGGGGTCACCGGCGGAAGGTCCTTGGCCGAGTGCACCGCGACGTCAGCGTCACCGCGCAGCACCGCGTCCTGTACTTCCTTGACGAACACCCCGGTGCCACCGAGGGCGTGGATCGTCGATGCGGTATCGCGGTCCCCCTGAGTGGAGACCACGACGAGCTCGGCTGGCCGGGCCAGCAGGTCGACCACGCGCTCCGCCTGCCACCGTGCCAGCGCGCTGCCCCGGGTAGCGACCCGCAACCCGCGGGTCATTCCGCGGCTGAGTCGTCCGGGAGGCCGTCCGGCAGATCGAAGAGTGCCGCAAGCGCGTCGGCATACAGCTCGCCGCGGGCCGTGCCGGCAGAGTCCTTGAGCCGCACGGTCGGCTCGTGCAGCAGCTTGTTCACGATGCCCTGGGTCAGCGCCTCGACCGCGTTGCGCGTCTCGGGGTCGAGGCCGTCGAGCTTGTTCCGGAACCGCTCGAGCTCGGCCGTTCGAATCGTGTCTCCGCGCTGGCGCAGGGACGTGACGAGCGGAGCGAACTCACGCGCGGTGCGGTCGGTCTGGAACTGCTCGAGCTCGTCCATGATGATGCCCTGGACGCGGCTGATCTCGCGGCGACGCTCGTGCAGCGAGCTCTCGGTGAACCGCTTCAGGTCGTCCATGTCGAAGAGGGTCACGCCGGGCACCTGGCGCGCGCCCGGATCGACGTCGCGCGGCACGGCGACGTCCACCACGAGCAGCGGCGTGCCGTCGCGTCGTTCCATCACGGCTTCGATGTCGCCGCGCTCGACGTGAACCTCGGTCGAGTCGGTCGCGGTCAACAGCACGTCGACCGACGCGAGGACCTCGGGCAGGTCGCCGAGGGTGACCGGCCGGCCCCCGACCTTGCCCGCGAGATCGACCGCGCGCGCGTACGTGCGGTTCGCGACGACGACCTCACCGACGCCCGCGCTCACCAGCGCCTTCGCCAAACCCTGCGCCACTTCACCCGCGCCGAGCACGAGCACGGAACGCCCGCGCAGCGAGAACATCGTCTGTTCGGCCAGTGCGACCGCGGCCGACGCGATCGACAGCGCCTGCCGGCCGATCGCGGTCTCGGTGCGCGCCCGCTTCCCGACGGTGAGCGCCTGGCGGAACACCCGCGAGAGGAGCTGCCCGGCGGCGCCTTCCCGTTCGGCAAGCTGCCATGAGTCCTTGACCTGGCCGAGGATCTCGCCCTCGCCGATGATCATCGAGTCGAGCCCGGCGGTCACGCCGAAGAGGTGCGCCACCGCACCGTCGTCGTAGTACGTGTACAGGTGCTCGGCGAAGTCCTCCGGTTGCGCCGACGCCTGCTCGGCGAGGAAGTCGAGGATGTCCGACACGGCGGCGTGGAACTTCGTGCACCGCGCGTAGATCTCGATGCGGTTGCACGTGGACAGCAGCACGACCTCGGCGAGGTGCTCGCGCATCGCCAGATCGTGGATGGCCTTGATCTGTCGCGACGCCGGCACCGCGACGCGCTCACGCATCTCGACGGGTGCAGTCCGGTGGTTGAGGCCGACAACAATCACAGACACGAGCGCAGCAGCTCCCTCGCCTCGGACTCCCGACCCTCGCGGATCAGGTCGAGGATGCCGGAATCAATCGCTGCTCGCCAATCGGAGTCCTCACTCGATCGGCCGCTGGACCGGATCTCCTCCCGGGCTTCGCTGAGGAGCTCCAGCAGCGTCTCGTACTCGGGCCCCATCTCGTCGCGCACGTGGTCCTTCAGGAACGTCGCGAGCGCCGGGCTTCGACCGTTGGTACCGATGGAAACCACGATATCGCCGCGCCGTACGACCGACATGAGGGTGAACGAGCAGTTCGCGGGATCGTCGGCCGAGTTCACGAAGATGCGCCGCTCCTCACCGGCCACGAACACGGCCCGGTTGACCTCCGCAACGTCCGTGGCCGTCACCACGAGCCAGGCGCCCTCGACGTCCGCGGGCTGGAAGTCCCGTTCGACGAGGCGCAGCCGGCCCCCTTCGGCCCAGGCCCGGACCTCGGCTCCGACTCCGGGCGCCACCACCGTGACATCGGCGCCGGCGGCGAGCAGCGAGTCGATCTTGCGGGCCGCGATCCGCCCGGCGCCCACGACGACGCAACGCCGCCCCGCCACCAGCAGGTTCACCGGGTACCCGACCAGCGAAGGCCGGGCGGGACCGGTCACGGCTTGCCCGCTCCGTTGGCCACGCTCTGCTTCGCCCGGGAGCGCTGCGGGTGCGATTGGTAGAAGGACAGGATCTGCAGCTCGATGGCGAGATCCACCTTGCGCAGCGACACCGTTTCGGGGACCGCCACCACCGCCGGCGCGAAGTTCAGGATCGAGCAGACGCCTGCCGCGACCAGCTTGTCCGCCACCTCCTGGGCCGCGGCGGCGGGCGTCGCGATGATGCCGATCTTGATGCCCCGGTCCCGCACGAGCCCGGACAGGTCGTCGAGCGCCTCGATCGCCAGGTCGCCGATGCGCTCACCCACCTTGGCCGGGTCCGCGTCCACCAGCGCCAGCACCCGGAACCCCCGCGCGCCGAAGCCGCGGTAGTTGGCGAGGGCCTGACCCAGGTTCCCGAGCCCGACGATCGCGACCGGCCAGTCCGCGGTGAGACCGAGCTCGGCGGTGATCCGGTCGACCAGGAAGTCGACCTCGTAGCCGACGCCCCGGGTGCCGTAGGAGCCGAGGTACGAGAGGTCCTTGCGCACCTTGGCCGCGTTGACCCCGGCGAGCTCCGCGAGGCGCTCCGAGGAGACGGTGCCGACGTCCTGATCCGCCGCTTCGAGCAAGGCCCGGTAGTAGAGCGGAAGGCGCGCCACCGTCGCTTCGGGAATCCGCCTCGGACTCCCCTCTGCGCTGCCAGCAGGGCGGTCGGGCACGGTCCGCGAGGTCC
>JADGON010000008.1 GCA_017882945.1 Acidimicrobiia bacterium
GCTCACTGCCGGTGGAGGGCTACGGCGAGGACTACGAGTTCTGGGTGGAGGCCCGGGCGGCGACGCGTCGTGACGACTACGACGACTGGATCCGCCACTGGATCCTCGAGCCGGAGACCCACGACGCGTACCTGGACCGGCTCGGTGGGCCACGGATCGAGCGGCTCTGGGCGAAAGCGCGACCGGATTCGTGGCAGCTCGACGCGCAGGAGCATCCGCCCGACCTCGACGCGCCCGTCAACGCGTGGGAGACGGCTGCGACGTTCGGAGCCCGCCATCTCGCGGAACGCGTCGACGCTCTCGGGGCACACGCGGTGCTGGCCGGCGCCGGCGTCGCGAACCTGGCCGCGTGGCTCGGCGTGGATCTCGCACGGGCGCAGGGCTCGGAGGTCCAGCTCACCGCGGAGATCGGTCTGTGGGGATACGAGCCGACCCCGGCCGACCCCTTCGTGCTCAACCACCGGAACTTCCCGTCGGCCACGATGCTCGGCGACGCCTCGATGGTGCTCCAGACGATCGTGGGCGGGCCGGGCACCATCACCATCGGCTGCCTCGGTGGGGCGCAGGTCGACCGGCACGGGAACGTGAACTCGACGCAGATTCCCGGTGGTCCGTTCCTCGTCGGCTCGGGCGGTGGGAACGACGTGGCGAGCGTCGCGGCGGAAGTCGTCGTGGTCGCGACCCTCACTCCTCAACGCACCCCGGACGCGTGCGGATACGTCACCTCACCCGGACGGGCGGTGCGCTCGCTGGTCACGGACCTCGGCCGGTTGGAGAAGCCCGATCCCGACGGCGAGCTCGAGCTCGTCGCGGTCCCGGCCGGGCCGGACGCGCTCGAAGCGCGTGTCGAACGAGCCCGTGCGGCATGTGGTTGGGCGCTCGCGGTCGCGAACGATGTCCGAGAGCTTCCGGCACCGACGGCCGACGAGATCGGTGCGCTGCGGCGGTGGGATCCCCGAGGCTGGTTCCTTCGGGGCTGAGGGCGGTCTACGCTCGCCACGCTTATGGCCAGGGTGGTGTTCGAACATGTGACGAAGCGCTTCGGTGACGTCGTCGCGGTACGCGACCTCTCGCTCGAGGCGTTCGACCGCGAGTTCCTCGTCTTGCTCGGCCCCTCGGGTTGTGGGAAGTCCACCGCCCTCCGCATGATCGCGGGGCTCGAGGATCCTTCGGAGGGGTCGATTCGCATCGGCGACCGGGTGGTCGACGAGGTGGAGCCGAAGGATCGCAACGTCGCCATGGTGTTCCAGAGCTACGCGCTGTATCCCCACATGTCGGTGCGCAAGAACATCGAGTTCCCGTTGCGCACCCGCAAGGTCGGGAAGGAAGAGCGCGAGAAGCTCGCGAGCGAAGCGGCGCACACCCTCGGGTTGGAGACGTTGCTCGACCGGAAGCCGGCCCAGCTGTCGGGTGGCCAGCGCCAGCGGGTCGCGCTCGCTCGGGCGATCGTGCGCCGCCCCGACGCCTTCCTCATGGACGAGCCTCTTTCGAACCTCGACGCGAAGCTTCGCGTGCAGACGCGCGCCGAGCTCGTCGAGCTGCAGCGCCGGCTCGAGGCCACGGTGATCTACGTCACGCATGACCAGGTCGAGGCGATGACGATGGGCGACCGGATCGCGATCATGAGCGATGGGGTGCTGCAGCAGATCGGGCCGCCCCAGTCCGTCTACGAGAAGCCGGGAAACCTGTTCGTCGCGCGGTTCATCGGCACCCCGGCGATGAACACCGTCACCGGTCCGGTCGTGCCGGAAGGAGAGGGGCTCGCAGTCGCCATCGCGAGCAGCCGGGTGCCGCTTCCCGCGCCCTACGCGAAGGCGGTCGGTGACGCGGGGCTCACCGGCGTCGTGATCGGCGTGCGCCCCGAGCACCTCACGTTGGCGAGCGAGGGGTTGCTTCCCGCGACCGTCTCTGTCGTCGAGTCGCTCGGCCACGAGCGCCACGTGATCTGCCGGCTCGAGGACGGGCAGATGGTGATCGTGCGCCAGCAGTCCTCCGAGCCGGCTCCCGGAGAGGGTTCGATGGTGCGCCTCGCCACGGATCTGCACCACCTCCACCTCTTCGACGTCCACACCGAGCAGCGCATCGAGCCCGCATGACCTTCAGCGGAGACTCGGGAACGCTCGGTGCGCTCGCGGACCTGGGCGAGGCGGACGAGGCCGAAGCGAGGACGCCGCGCCAGCGAGGGAAGCGCTTCGGCCGGCGCCGGCGCCGCGAGATCGGGCTCGCCTATCTCCTGATCCTGCCGTCGTTGCTCATCTTCGGGATCTTCGTCTTCTATCCGTTCTTCCGGAACTTCTATCTCGGCTTCTACAAGACCCCGCCGTTCCCCGGCCTGCCGACGCGCTACGTCGGGTTCGACCAGTACTCCAACGTCCTCACCTCGCAGGACTTCGTCGACAGCCTCAAGACCACGGTGGGCTTCGCGCTCCTGACCGTGCCCGCCGGGATCATCCTCGGCCTGCTCCTCGCCGTGCTCGCGAACCAGCAGCTGCGCGGCGTCGGCATCTACCGCACAATCTTCTCCTCGACGATCGCGACCTCGGTCGCCGTCGCGGCGGTGATCTTCGGGACGCTGTTCAACCCGGTCGTGGGGCTGCTGCCGTGGATCGGCATCGACCCCAAGCCACCGATCCTCGACAACCCGAACCTCGCGCTCTTCGGCGTCGCGATCATCACGATCTGGCAGACGCTCGGCATCACGTTCATCCTGATGTCGTCCGGGCTCCAGTCGATTCCCGACGAGCTTCACGAAGCGGCGCAGATCGACGGCGCCGGCCCGGTGCGCCGGTTCTGGCGCATCACGTTGCCGTTGCTGTCACCGACGATCTTCTTCGCGGTCGTCGTCGGCTCGATCTTCGCCTTCCAGACGTTCGGTCAGATCGACATCCTCACCCAGGGCGGCCCGATCAAGCGGACGAACGTGCTGACGTACTTCATCTACAAGACGCTGCGGCAGGACAGCAACGACGGCAAGGCCGCAGTGCTCGCGATCGCGCTGTTCGCGATCACGTTCGTGCTGACGCTGATCCAGATGCGGGTGCTCGAGAAGCGGGTGCACTATGGCCGCTAGCGGAAGGCCGAAGGCGCGCCGGATCGCCACCCGGGCGTTGCGGTACCTCCTGCTGACGGTGCTCGCGGTTGTTGTGCTCTTCCCGCTGTACATGACGATCGTGAACTCGCTGCTGAGGCCGAGCCAGATCGCGGCGAGGCCACCGACGTTCTTTCCCACCCACCCCGTATGGGGCAGCTACAGCGATGCCTGGAACGCAGGGCACATGGGCCGCTACCTCGTGAACAGCGCGATCGTGACCACGATCATCACGGTGGGGCAGGTCGCGACCGCGATCCTGGCCGGCTATGCGTTCGCGTTCCTCGAGTTCCCGCTCAAGCGCACGCTGTTCCTCGTGTTTCTCGCCACCTTGATGGTGCCGTTCGAGATCACGATCGTCACCAACATCTCGACCATCAACGACCTCGGTTGGTTCAACTCCTACCAGGGGCTCGCGGTCCCGTTCCTCGCGACGGGGTTCGGTGCGTTCCTGATGCGCCAGGCGTTCCTCCAGGTCCCCCGGGATCTCCAGGACGCCGCGTCGCTCGACGGCTACGGGCACTGGCGGTTCATGAGCCGGGTCGCGGTGCCCTTGGCCCGGCCCGCGGTGGCCGCGCTCAGCGTCTTCGCATTCCTCGGCGCCTGGAACCAGTACCTCTGGCCCCTGCTCGTCACGAAGGACGAGAAGTACCGGACCGTGCAGATCGGGCTCAAGCAGCTCCGGGCGACCAGCATCGACCAGGTGAACGTCACCTTCGCGGGAGTGATCATCGCCGCATTGCCGCTGGTGATCCTGCTGCTCGTCTTCCAGAAGCAGCTGGTGCGCGGCCTGACCGCCGGTGCCGTGAAAGGCTGACGTCCATGACTCGATCTCTGCGCGTCCTCGCCATCGGCGTCGTCGGTGCCCTCGCCCTCGCGGCCTGTGGCGGTGGTGGCAGCAGCAGCGGCGGCGGGGGTTCGAACGCCTCCGCGCTGCCGGCGTGCCCGCTCAGCGCACTGGCCAAGGCGACCAAGCCCGTCGAGGTCACGTTCTGGCATGCGCTCACGCGCGCCAACGAGGAAGTGCTCCAGTCGCTGACCGATCGATTCAATGCGTCGCAAGCGGACGTGAAGGTCAAGCTTGTGAACCAGATCGGCTACAAGGAGAACCTGGAGAAGTTCCGGGCCGGGCTCGGTGGTACCGACCTCCCCGACGTGATCCAGGTCGAGGACACCGCGACCCAGCAGATGATCGACACGCAGGCGATCCTGCCCGCCGCGTCCTGCATCAAGGCCGACCACTACGACACGTCGGACTACGTGCAGCGCGTGCTCGACCGGTACACGGTGAACAAGGTGCTGTGGCCGATGCCGTTCAACGTCTCCAACCCGGTGTTCTTCTACGACAAGAACGCGTTCCGCGCGGCCGGCCTCGACCCCGAGAAGCCGCCGACCACGCTCGACGAGGTGAAGGCCGACGCGCTGAAGATCAAGGCCGCCGGGTACGAAGCGGGCTTCGGCCTGAAGCTCGACCCGTGGTACCTCGAGCAGTGGTCCGCCAAGGCCGACAAGCTGTACGTCAACCAGGAGAATGGCCGGAAGGCCCGCGCGACCGAGACTGCGTTCGACAACGCGACCGGGTTGAGCATCTTCTCGTGGATGAACGACATGGTGAAGAGCGGTGCGGCGAAGACGAACAGTGCCGATGGTCCGAGCTCGTACGACAACCTGCTCGGGATCCGGAGCAAGAACGTCGGCATGACCATCGACTCGTCGGCGACCCTCGGCACGATCACGCAGGTCTTCTCCCAGGGTGAGAGCGGTGGCGTCGACCTCGGGGTCTCGCCGATGCCCGGTCCACCGGGGAAGGGCGGGGTGCTGGTCGGTGGTGGTGCGCTGTACATCGTCAAGAAGTCGGCGCCGGAGAAGCAAGCCGCGGTCTGGAAGTACCTCAAGTTCCTCGACGACCCCCAGACCCAGGCCGACTTCGCGGCGGGTACCGGGTACGTGCCGATCCGGAAGTCGTCGGTGGCGCTGCCCGCGATCCAGCAGCTCTGGGCGAAGACCCCGGGCTACAAGGTGGCGTACGACCAGCTGATCTCGGGCGTCGAAAACATCGCCACCCAGGGTCCGGTGATCGGCGCGTACCAGGCGGTGCGCGACGCGGTGCTGGCCGGTGAGCAGGAGATGTTCACGCAGGGCAAGGCGCCCGCAGCCGCGCTGAGCACCACCGCCAACCAGTCGAACTCCGCGATGCAGGAGTACAACTCCCGAGTCAACGGATAGCGGTGCGCGCACGGACGCCGCTCGCTGTCGCCGCGGTGCTCGCGGTTGCACTCGCGGCATGCAGCGGGGGAACCGAGAGCTCGTCGAGCACGTCGGGTTCGAAGGGTTGCCCGCTCGCCGCACTCGACCGCGCAAAGCAACCGGTGCAGATCAGGTTCTGGCACGTGCAGACACGGGCCAACCTCGACGAGCTGAGGCGGCAGACCGATGCGTTCAACGCTTCGCAGTCGAAGGTGCACGTCAAGCTTGTGGACCAGACCGGCTACAAGGAGGCGCTCCAGAAGTACAAGGCTGGGCTCTCGAACGGTGATCTTCCAGATCTGGGGCAATTCGAAGAGACCGCGGTGCAGACCCTGCTCGACTCGAAGAGCACGGTCACGCTGCAGGACTGCGTCGACCAGGACCACTACAAGACGTCGGACTACATCCCGCGCACGATCAGCTACTACACGGTCGGCGGGGCGCTGCGTGCGCTGCCTTGGCCGGTGTCGAACCCGATCCTCATGTACGACAAGAAGAAGTTCGAGCGCGCGGGGCTGAACCCCGACCGGGCACCCAGAACGCTCGACGAGGTTCGGGAGATGTCCCGCAAGATCGTTGCGAGCGGCGCGGCGAAGTACGGGATCGCGCTGCGGACCCAGGACTACTTCAACGAGTTCTTGTACGCGAAGGCCGGCCAGCAGTACGTGAACCACGATGGTGGTCGGAACGGTCGAGCGACGAAGGCGGAGCTCGACAATCCGACCGGCAAGCGGATCTGGACGTGGTGGAAGGACATGGTCACGTCCGGACTCGCGCTCGCCACGGGGTCAACCGAAGGCAACTTCGACAACCTGCTCTCGATCGGGACCGGTGACGCGGCGATGACCATCGATGCGTCCGGGGCGCTCGGTCCGATCCTGCAGGTCCTGAACAGCGGCCAGTACCCGGGGGTCGACCTGTCCGCGGCGCCGCTGCCGAGCCTGAAGCCCGGCGGCGGTGTGCCGGTAGGTGACGGCTCGCTCTGGATCTCCAACCGGGTCGCGCCGGCGAAGCAGGCCGCGGCGTGGCAGTTCGCCAAGTTCCTCGAGGAGCCCAAGCAGCAGGCCGCGCTCGCCGCGGCGACGGGCTACGTCCCGGTGCGCCAGTCCGCAGTCCACTTTCCCGACCTCC
This sequence comes from Acidimicrobiia bacterium, assembly GCA_017882945.1. Lineage (GTDB taxonomy): Bacteria > Actinomycetota > Acidimicrobiia > IMCC26256 > JAENVU01 > Chersky-806. The sequence continues at coordinate 6,467 of JADGON010000008.1, forward strand.
AAGCGTTCTGGGCGAAGCAACCCGCGTTCAGGGTGCCCTACGACCAGCTGCTGGCACCCGGCGGTCCCGCCGCGGACGGCTCGGTCATCGGGAACTACCAGGGGGTCCGCGACGCGGTGCGCGACGGACTCACCGCGATGCTGACCGAGGGCACGTCCGTAGACGATGCGCTCGCCGAGGCTCAACGCAATGCCGACGCCGCCATCCAGTCGTACAACGACCGCATCGGTTGACCCCGAGCGGGACGGGACCCGTGCGGCACGAGCCGAGGTTCAGGAGCGGGTGAGGATCGTGACCGAGGCGTTGGCGCCGCGGCCGACGGTGTGGGCGAGACCGGTGCGGGCACCTTCGACCTGACGGGGCCCGGCGATCCCGCGCAGCTGCTCGACGAGCTCGACCACCTGGCCGAGGCCGGACGCCCCGAGCGGCTCGCCCTTCGACAGCAACCCACCCGATGGATTGACGGGACGCCGACCGCCGAGCGCGGCATCGCCGGCGTCGAGCACCGAGCGTTGCTCGCCGCGGGCGCACAGGCCGAGCTCCTCCCACGCGAGCAGCTCCCGCGCCGCGTCGGTGTCCTGGCACTCCACCACGTCCACGTCGTCGGGTCCGATGCCGGCCTCCTCGTAGGCGTCCCGCGCCGCGAGCGTGCTCGGGGGCGGGATCGCGGAGTCGTCGATGCCCGAGAGCGGAGTCGCCTCGCCGAGCACGCTGCCGGGGAGATGCGACCGGAGCACCGCCGAGGCGAGGGTGACCCGGCCGGCCGAGGAGCCGGCGGCCCTCCGCAGCACGACCGCAGCTGCGCCCTCGTTGGGAGAGCAGAGCATGAAGAGGCGCAGCGGGTCGCAGACGAGTCGTGAGCCGAGCACCTCCTCGGCGGTGACCTCCTTGCGGAACATCGCGTTCGGGTTGTGCACCCCGTGGCGCCGGTTCTTCACGACGACGCGCGCGAGATCGTCCGGGGTGAGTCCGGACTCGCGCAGGAGACGCTGCGCCCGAAGCGCGAAGTACGCGGGTGTCGCGGCGAGCCCGGCCTCCTCGCGCCACGGTTCGAAGAAGCTGGACCGGATGATGCCCTTCGGCATCTTCTCCATTCCGAAGACGAGGACACAATCGTGCTGGCCGGCGCGGATCGCCCCGGCCGCGAGCTGGAGGGCGGCCGCGCCACTCGCGCATCCGGCCTCGATGTCCACGATCGGGATGCCCGTCAGCGCGAGCGCGCCGAGCACCTTGTGGCCGGCCGCGACCCCCGCGTATGCAGTCCCGCAGAACGCGGCCTGGAAGCCGCCGCGCCCGACTCCGGCTTCGGCCAGCGCGGCGCGCACGGCGCTCACGCCCATGTCCGTCACGGTGCGACCTTCGAACCGGCCGAACGGGTGGATGCCGATCCCGGCGATCTCGACGTCGACGCTCATGGCGCGAACTCCCACGTCTCGATCGTGGTGCCGTCCTCCGCGTCGTGCAGCGCGACGATCTGCAGCCGCACCGGGAGGCCATAGGTGAAGCGCTGGTCCGGAGTCGCGAGCCGGGTGATCACACGGAGGCCTTCCGGGAGCTCGACGATGCCGAACCCGTACGGGACGGCGCCGCCGTAGCCGGGCGGCGCGGTCGTGACCGTCGTCCAGCCCCGGAGCGTGCCGCTCGCCGAGAGGGCGACGTCCGTCACCCGCTCCGATCCGCAATACGGGCACGTCGTCGCGCGCGGGAACGCATGCTGGCTGCAGTCGTCGCACCGGGTGCCGAGCAGCCCGGGTGGATCCGATTGGAAGAGTCCCTCGTGCACGGGCCGCGTGCTCGCGGGGAGGTCGTTCATACGACGCCCCGCGCCCGCAGCGCCGTGATCTCGGTGGGCTCGATCCCGATGAGCGTCGCGAGGACGTCGTCGGTGTGCTCACCGAGTCGTGGTGCACCTGTGGGGACGTGGGCCGGCTCGCCGACGAAGCGCGGGTACGGCGCCTGCTGGCGCATCGGCCCGGCCACCGGGTCCGCGATGGTCATGAGGTCACCACGCGCGGCGAAGTGCGGGTCGACGAACATGTCAGCGGACGTGTAGGCGGTGGCGACGGGCACGTCGTGCGCGACGCACGCCGTCTCGAGCTCCGATGCCGGATGCGCTCGTGTCCAGTCGGCCACGATCCCGTTGATCTCGTCACTGCGCGCAGCCCGGTCTGCGAGCCGCGCGAAGCGCGGGTCGTCGATGAGCTCCGGTTGCCCCATCGCGCGGCACAACCGGGCGAAGTTCGCGTCCGAGCCCGCGACGATGCAGACGTACTTGTCGTCGGCAGTGGGGTAGTTGTCGAGCGGCGCGCTGTTCGCGAGACGGTTGCCTTCTCGGTTGCGCACGACCCCGAGCCGGTCATAGGCGGCGATCGTCCACTCGAGCACGCGCAGCGCCGCGCCGTAGAGCGCGGCGTCGATGACGGCACCCTTCCCGGAGCGGTGGACGTCCCGGGCGTACAACGCGGCGGTCGCAGCCTGCGCGGCGAAGACCCCGGTCAGGTAGTCCGAGATCGTGACGCCGACCCGCACCGGCGGGCGATCCGGGTATCCGGTGAGGTGCAGCAGGCCGCCGTACCCGATGCCGACGCGGTCGAGGCCGGGTCGAGACGAGTACGGCCCGTCCTGGCCGAACGTGCTGATGCGCACCGTGACGAGGCTGTCGTCGAGGTCGGTCGGCGCGATGTGCCACCGCTCGAGAGTCCCCGGCCGGAAGTTCTCGACGACGACGTCCGCGGTAGCCGCGAGCCGGCGGAACAGGTCCTGGCCTTCGGCGGTGCGCAGGTTGAGGGTGACGCTCTTGCGCCCGCGGCCCTCGACCGCCCAGAACAGCGAGTAGCCCGGGTCGCCCTCGGCCCCGCCCGGCAGGAACGGCCCGATCTCGCGCATGAAGTCGCCGGCGCCCGGCTGCTCGATCTTGATCACCTCGGCACCCTGCTCGCCCAGCAGGCCGGCGCAGAACGGCGCGGCGATGCGGGTGCCGAGATCGAGGATCCGGAGCCCGGTGAGCGGTCCCGCCATCAGGCCTGCTCGCCCGTCCGATCGGCCTGCTCGGCGCGCACCGCGTCCATCCCACCTTCACGGCGAGCCTCGGTGCGGCCGAGCGCGTCGGCGGTGTTGCTCACGAACTGGTGCACCATGAAGTGGTAGCGCCAGCTCTCCCGCTGACCCTGCACGTCGAGCGTGTGGTTGATCGTGTCCTTCACCGCGGCCGCGGTCACCGGCGGCACCTGCGCAGCGCGTCCGGCCATCTCGCGCGCGGCCATGAGCAGGTCATCACGCGCAACGACGCGATTGACGAGACCCGCCCGTGCCGCTTCCTCGGCGCCGAGCGTCTCGGCACAGAACAGGAACTCCTTGGCCTTGCGGGCTCCGAGCTCCCACGGCTCGACGAGCAGCTCGACGCCGACGCCACCCATGCGCAACACCGGGTTGGAGAACGACGCGTCGTCGGCGGCGATGATGAGGTCGCACATGCAGGCCAGCATGAGGCCGGCTGCCGCGCACGTGCCCTGCACCGCGGCGATCGTGATCTTCGGGAAGTCACGGATCCGGATGAGCTTGTCCCAGTACATGACCTGTTCGTGCTCGAGCTTTCCCTCCGGAGTGGCGCGCAGCGCGGCCCAGTGCTCCTCGCCCCGCAGGATCTCCTTGAGGTCGTGACCGGAGGAGAAGTGCTTGCCGCTCGCGGCGAGGATGACGACCCGGATCTCGTCGTCGGCTTCTGCCCGGTCGAACGACGAGTTGATGTCCTCGATCATCTGCGTGTTCTGGGCGTTCGCCGCTTCGGGCCGGTTCAGGGTGATCGTCGCGATCTGCCCGTCGGTTTCGAAGCGAACGGTCTCGAAGTCCATCAGCCGCGCCCCATCAGCTGATGACGGCGGTGACGTCGATCTCGATCAGGTAGTCGGGCTCGAAGAGTGCCGCGACGCCGATCAGGGTCGTGGCGGTGACGGGGAACTCCTCGCCGAACACCTCGATCGCCGATTCCATCAACGGACCGAGCTTCTCCATGTTCCAGTCCACGATGTAGAAGATGATCTTCGCGACGTCGGCGAGGCTCGCACCATTCGCCGCGAGCGCGGTCTTGATGTTGCGCATCGCCTGGCTGGCCTGGCTCTTGAAGTCGGCGCCGGCGACCGACCCGTCGGCAACCTGGCCGGTCTGGCCGGACAGGTACAGGATCTTCGAACCGGTCGCGATCGTCGAGATCGCGGAGCCCGGAATCGGGGCGAGCCCCTCGATGGCCTCTTTCGCTTCGATGCTCATGGCTGCCTCCAGGTCGAATGGTGGTGAGATCCTCTCACTTCGTGGGCCTCGGCTCGCGGGGAAGGCCGAGCGTGCGCTCACCGATCAGGTTGCGTTGAATCTCGTTGGTGCCCGCCCAGATCGATGACGCTTGGTAGTAGAGCCACGATCGCTGCCATTGACCGCCGCCCGGGTTCTGTGCTGCGCCGCGCCACAGAGGTGCGGCCGGTCCGAGCACCGACATCGCCGTGTCGTGGAGGCGCTTGCTCATCTCGCTCCACCAGATCTTGTTGATGCTGCCGACCGGGCCGGGTGCCTCGCCCTTTGCGGTGCGTGAGATCGAGCGCCAGTTGTGCAGGCGGAAGATCTGCACCTCGACGAACGCTTCGGCCAGCCGTTGCGAGCTGCGGTGGTCGTCGAACGCGCCCGTCTCGCTCGCGAGCCGCAGGAGCTCCTCGACCAGCTGCGTGTGGATCACCAGCTGGCGAGGATTCACACCGCGCTCGTGCGTGAGGGTGGCGTTCGCGACCTGCCAGCCTTCGTGTTCCGGGCCGATGATCCGATCCTCGGGGATGAACACGTCCGAGAAGAACACCTCGTTGAAGTCGGTCTCGTCCGTGATCTGGCGGAGCGGGCGCACTTCCACCCCCGGGTCGCGCATGTCGACCACCAGGTACGAGATCCCGCGCTGCTTCGGCGCGTCGGGATCGGTGCGCGCGAGGCAAACCCCCCAATCTGCGAACTGCGCGTAGCTGGTCCAGACCTTCTGGCCGTTGAGCAGCCAGCCGCCGTCGATGGGCGTCGCGCGCGTCGTGAGGCTCGCGAGGTCGCTGCCTGCATTCGGCTCGCTGAACAGCTGGCACCACAGCTCCTCGGCGCTCAAGATCTTGGGGAGCCAGCGGGTCTGCTGCTCGGGCGTGCCCCGGGCGAGGATGGTCGGTCCGACCAGGTTCACGCCGATGCGGCCGACAAGCTCCGGCGCGCGGGCACGGGCGAGCTCCTCGGTCACGATGTAGTGGCCGACGGGACCCGCGTCACGGCCGCCGTACTCCTCGGGCCAAGCCACGCCGACCCACCGTCCGGCCGCGAGCCTGGCTTGCCACTCCCGGCCGAACGCGACCTCATCGGCGAGGTCGTCGAAGCGGGGAGGGAGACCCTTGCCGTACTCCCAGGGCAGGTTCGCCCGGAGCCACGCCCGGCACTCGTCGCGCAGCGCGCGCTCGGCCTCGTTCGGTGACAAGTCCATGGAGGCCGGAGCGTAGTGTCGCTCCGACACGCACACGACGAGCCCGGGAGTCCCGCAATGGCGAAGATGCAATACCGACGGCTGGGACGATCCGGCCTGCAGGTCAGCGTTCTTTCGTTCGGGTCGTGGGTGTCGTTCGGCGCCCAGCTCGACACCGACGCCGCGCTCAACTGTCTCGACGTCGCGTACCAGGGCGGGATGAACTTCTTCGACAACGCCGAGGCCTACGCCGGCGGCGACTCGGAGCGGATCATGGGCGAGGCGATCAAGCAGCTCGGATGGGAGCGGCACGCCTACGTGATCTCCACGAAGCTCTACTGGGGGATCCACGGCGGCGTGAACATGAGCAACACGCTCAATCGCAAGTACCTGCTCCAGGCGATCGAAGGCTCGCTCGAACGGCTCGACCTCGAGTTCGTCGACCTCCTCTACTGCCACCGCGCTGACCCGAACACTCCGATCGAGGAGACGGTGTGGGCGATGTCCGACATCGTGTCCAGTGGTCAAGCCACCTACTGGGGCACGTCCGAATGGACCGCCGACGAGATCCGCGCCGCGTGGGAGATCGCGGACCGTCACCACCTCCACAAGCCGGTCGTGGAGCAGCCCGAGTACAACATCCTCCACCGGCGCCGGGTCGAGCGGGAGTACGCGCGGCTCTACGAGGACATCGGTCTGGGCCTGACGATCTGGAGCCCACTCGCATCCGGTCTGCTCACCGGCAAGTACCTCGACGGGGTGCCCGAAGGCAGCCGCGCGACGTTGCCCGGCTACGAGTGGCTGCGTGAGCTGTTGACCGACCCGGCGTCGAACGAGAAGGTCCGCAAGCTGCAGGCGATCGCGGGCGAGCTCGACTGCTCGCTGGCCCAGCTCGCGCTCGCGTGGTGCGCCAGGAACCCGAACGTCTCCTCTGTGATCACCGGTGCGAGCCGTCCGGAGCAGGTCACGGACAACCTCGGCGCGCTCGATGTGCTCGACCACCTCGACGACTCGCTGATGAAGCGGATCAAGGAAGCCGTCCGCTAACCGCCCGTAACGCGACGCGACATGTTCGGAGCTTGGTTCCGGTGGAGCGTGGGGTCGCTATGGCGGCCCTGACTCGCACCGAAAGGTCAGGCGCCGCTGGCGCAGGCCAGTGTGCGTGAATGTCTCCGCTGCGGATCGAGGTGATCGTCGCCGGGTTTGACTTCGCAAGCGTCAGCGGTGCGGACGCCGTGACGCCGTGGTTAGGTGGCGACCGGGGGGTGATGGCCCCAGGAACTGGCCTTCGTGATCTCGGAGACGGACCATGTTGAATCGTCGACGCGACGGCCGCCGCAGCCGAACTCCAGATCAAAGCCTGACGGTGTCTGGCTGTAGAACGACACCATGTGGTCGTTCGTGTGCTTGCCAAGGCTGCGTGAGATCGAAACGCCGTCGGACAAGAGGCGGTCGAGCACGTAGCCGACGTCGTCGAGGGTTCGGGCTTCGAGCATGAAGTGATACAGCGTGAGCTCGGGCGCGCCAACGAGGGCCAAGCTGTGATGCCGGGGGTTGCAGTGCAGGAACACGACGTCGCCGTCGCCGTTCCTCATGTAGTCGCTGACTCGGAAACCGAGGACGCCCGTGTAGAAGTCGATCGCATCGCCCAGGTTGGGCGTGCCGAGGACGATGTGGCCGAGTCCCATGTCACCGGTCACGAACCCGGACACGCCCGTCGGTGAGATGAACCGCTCATGGTCGTGGATCGGCCCCCAGAACAACTCCGAGGAGAGCCCACTGGGATCTATGGTGCGCACCAGGCCGCGAACGCCGCGCGCACGAAGCTGCGTTTCCGTCGACTGCTCGACGGCGAACCCAGCCTTCTCGAGCTGGGCGGCCGCCTGATCCAACGCGGCCGCGTCGCGTAGCTCCCAGCCGGCGAACGCGATGTCGTCGACGCCGTCCGAGCGTTGAATGACGACTCGGTACGGCCTGTCATCGATCTTGATGCGGAATCCATCATCACTGTCCGACGAAACCGCCATCGCGCCCAGCATCTCGGTATAGCTCCGCCAAGCAGCCGGGTCAGCGACATCGACACCGATGTAGCCAAGACCTCGAACTTCCATTTTGATCCACTCGTCGACGGGACCAGTCGGCGGACGATACCGGAGCGTCCGGCGCAGGCGTCAGCTCATCGGACCAGGCGACGGTGCGTCAATGACGCCGGGACGAAACAAGCGAATTCTTGATCACGGTCGCGGCGGCAGGCTCGGCTGGCCAACGCGCGACGCCCGTTCGTCGTCCCGATTGCGGGCCGGCATCGCGCGCCGCGCAGGACCGGGGGGAGTTTCGGTGTGGGGAGTCCAGAACCGGCGTTCGACGTATCGGTACGAGAGGTCAGCTGCTGCGATGCTCACGATCAGGCTGATTGGTCCGGGCCATGCGAACCGTAGGAGGAGGACGTGCCAGAGGTAGAGGCTGTACGAGATGGGTCCAACTCGCCGAGCATCGCTTGGCCCGACTCATCCCGCGGCTCGGACAGCAGCCCGGCAGTCCACCGCAGCAGCCGCAGCGGCGCGTCCTCGGTCGGGCCGTCGAGGACGGTGTGCGGGGAACGCCGGAACATCGCCACCCCGACGCCCAGCAGCGGCATCAAGATGATGAACAGCATTACGCCTCCCGCAAACGGGTTTGCGAGCGGGGGACGGCCTTGTCGATGGGGGCGGTCCATGCCGTCAGGTACTCGCGGCCGGTTGGGGTCAGCCGGTACAGATGGCGGGGCGGCCGACTTCCGGGACTCGGCTCCCAGGAGGTTTCCAGCAGGCCGCGGTCGGCGAGCCGGACGAGCATGGGATAGAGCGAACCGGACTTCAGGCGCACCTCGGTGGCCAGGTCGTAGCCGTAGCGCCACCGGCCCGGATCGGCGGCGAGCGCCAAGAGAACATTGATCGTCTGCGTAGACGGAGGACGGTTGCGCTGCATGGGAGTTAACTCTACTCATATAGCCGTAACCGTCAAGGGGCAGTCCGAACCGCACCGATCGATTGCTAAGCAGTCTCCTCGGGCGAGTGCGTGCGCCTCGCGCGCACGTCGACGCCGATCTCAACGAAGGCCACGAGGCCGCTCGCCATCGCGGGCGCACGACGCCGAGAGCGGCGGCGATGATTCGTCATGCAGCACGCACCCGGCGACCTTCGGCCGATCAATCGCGCCGTCAACGCGGTCGCGCCGAGGACGGGGGCCGATCGGACCAGATCCGGAGACGGGCCCCAGTCGAGAGCAGGAGCGTAAAGGAAGGCCCCAACGCCTCGCGCGCAGATTGCCCGTTCTGGTGCGGGCTCGCTCGCGCAGGCCACTGTTCGTGAATGACGCCAGGGCCGTGTTCCCGACCTACGGAGCGCGTCGGAACTTCTGCCATTCCAGGCGGCGAGCAGCTTGCGTCGCCTTGTCGCCGGCTTCTTTGACCACACCGCTGACGCCTTCGGAGGATTCCGCCTCGCCAGCGCGCTTGCGCTCCTCGATGTCCGCGTGCAACTTCCCAATGAACTCGTAGAACTCGGTCTCGTTGTCGAAGGCGGCAACCTCGACGTGGCGGCGTTCGCGCCGAGACGGGTCGTAGCAGTAGTGCCGGACAACGAACCGCCGAATCGTGTCCTCGGCTGGGTCAACCCGGACCATGGTTCGACAGTCTTCCCCTGCCATTGAGCGCTCGGCCAGGCCAGTGTTCGCCAATGTCCCCCGAACGGATCGGCAGTTCTGGCGCACTGTTCCCGGCCCACAGCTGGACCTTCTGCGGCAGCCCGCGTCAGCCCCGCTCGCCGATCATTTCCGGCAAGGTGTTGAAGGTCCTACTCGTCGGTGGCGAGGTTGCCGAACGTCGGCGCCCCGGCCGTCTCGTAGGTGAGTTGGAGCGTGCCATTGGCGTGGGTGACCGATCCAGTCAAGCGCAGCGCGGTGGGCATGGTCCCGTCGGCAAACACGCGCTCCCCGCTACCGAGCAGCACCGGGAACAGCCACAGGTTCAGCCGATCGACGAGGCCGAAGCGCAGCAGTGACTGCACGAGGTTGAGACTGCCTACGACGTGGACCTCATCGTGGCGCTCCTTGAGGGACGTGATGCCCTCGGCGAGGGTCCCGGCAACAATCGATGAGCCCTGCCAGGTCAGAGGGTCGGCGAGCGTGCGGCTGGCGACGTACTTGGGGACGCCGTTGAACAGGCCGCTGAACGGGATCTCCTCTGGAGCTGTCGGCCAGTAGTTGGCGAACATTTCGTAGGTCCTTCGGCCGAGGAGCAACGCGTCCATGCTCCTCTCCTGCTCGAACATGCGTCTGGACGACTCCTGGTCCGTCAGTGGCGCCTGCCATCCGCCGAGCGCGAAGCCGCTGTCGCCGTCCTCCTCGGGCGCGCTCGGCGACTGTGCTATCCCGTCCAGCGTCACCATTTCGGTCACGATGAGCTTCCCCATGGTGTCTCCTCTTCCCGGTGAATTCGGCACCAGGTCAGACTCCGATCACGTGCGGATCTCATCGTTGGCGCCCGCCATCGCGAACGCGCACAGAATGCCCGTTCTGGTGTGGGCTCGCTGCGCCAGGCCACGGTGCGTTAAGCACGCCACCTTCGTAGAAACCGGGATCCCGCCAGGATCGGTGTGGATAGCGTGAACGCATGAATCCCCGCTACGACCGACTCCGCAGCGGCAATGCCTGGGACGAACCCGATCCTTTTGAAGGGGAACGGGTGTCTCCACTCGCTGATGTTGATCCGGACCTCGCCGAGTATCTCGTCGCACGCCTCGCGGATCGCTGGTTGAACGCGACGGGTCTCAGTCTGTCCCGGAGGCCTGACGCCGTGAAACAGACGACGATCCAGGAAGTGGTGACCCGCGATGGTGTTCGGTGCCTGCGAGCCACTCTTCCCCTCGCGTCGGGAAACCCCACAACGCAATGGGACGGCACTCGCGCGCAGGCCGAGAAGATCGTCGATTTCATGGTCGAACACGCGGCCAAGGAAGAGAAGTGGGACCGCGAGCACCTCGGACCGTCCGGCTGGGAGACCTGAGCCAACGGGCCGAACGCAGTCGATCTTGCCCGCGGAGTAGTCCCCTCAGACCAGGCCACGGTGCGCTAATGACGCCAGTGGGCCGTTGCGAGGACACAGGCGTTCGGGGACACTTCCGCGGGCCAGGCCACGGTTCGTGACGCCTAGTAAACGAGGTAGTGAGTCGCCCAGCAGCCAGAGGTACCTGTGAACTTCGCTGCCGACGCGGTCCGCCATCTCTGCGATCCGTTCGACGATCTCAGATTCCACCGTCGCCGCTCGTCGAAGTTCGTCGGCAAGCTCTCGGGGCTGGAACACGTTGAAGACAGTGTTCCCATACGGATCGATGAAGCGCAGGCACGAGAACGAACGATCGCTCCAGACCTTGGCGGCTAGCCGGGTAGTGGGTCAGTTTGACTGAGCGGCGTGTCTGACCATTGTCCAGGACGATCCCTGCTTCTCGACAGGCACGAAACCGACCGACTCGTAGAGGCCACGCGCCGGATTGTCGCCGTTGACGCTGAGACTCAGAGCCGGGTAACCGTGAGCAATGCTGGCCGTGATTAGGTCGACGAGAAGCCGACGACCGATCCCCTCGTGCCGACGCGACACGACTACGGCGATCGACAGTTCCGGGACATCCTCAGAGATGAAGCCATAGCCATGGCTCGCCTCGGTGTAGGTCCGATACCAAGCCGCGCCCAGCGGGCCATCCCGTTCGGCAACGAGTCCATAGTCGCCGTGCCTCGGCCATCCAGCGAGGTACATCGCGTAGCGCGGATCGGCGAGCACCTGGTCGGCGGTCGGTGTCGGCTTGTCGGGGCGCCAGACTGCGGCCTCGCCAAGCATCGTCGCCAGAAAAGTGAAGTCCTCAGCCCCGGCCGGGCGACACCGAACGTCTTTCACCTGGGTCAGTCTTCCAGCAGCTCGCAGAGCTGGGTGAGCGACCACGGATACTTCTCGACGCCTGCGGCCATCGCGGGCGTGGTCTTGGTCTCCGCGGCCTTGGTGAGGGTCTGGTGAGGACGGCAAAGGTTGTAGTGAGCGAAATGCAGGCTCACCGCGTGGGCCAGGTTCTCGACCTTCTTGGAGAACACGGTCCACCAGGCCAC
>JADGON010000378.1 GCA_017882945.1 Acidimicrobiia bacterium
CCGCCACCGCGAGCACCACCCGCGCAGGCGACCACGATCCGGAGCGGGCCGGCGCTCGCGGCAGCCTCGACCGCCCGCGCGGTGTCCGGTTCCGACGTCACGTCCCCGCTCACGGACACCGTGCCGCCGCCCAGGCTCTCGGCGATCTCGGCCCCGCGGGCCGCGTCCATGTCGAAGATCGTGACGCGCGCGCCATGGGCCACCAGGTGGCGTGCCGTCGCCTCTCCGAGCCCTGACGCCCCGCCCGTTACCAGCGCTCCCGAACCGGCGATCTCCATCTGTTCGCTCCTCATCCCGTGGTTGGTGGGTCATTTCCTAGCGCACATCAATCGCCGCGCTCGACGGGTCGGGCCCGACTGAGCGTTAGGCCCCGCGCACCAGCCGTCCGGGGAGCGCCCCCGTGGGTTCACCGTGCTCGAGGATTGCCTCGCCGGCGACGATCGTCGCCACGTACCCGTCCGCCCGTTGGATGAGCCGACCCGCGCCGGCCGGAAGATCGTTGACCTGCTCCGGACGGTGCAGCGCGAGCGCGTCGAGCTCGATGAGGTTCACGTCGGCCCGGCGCCCGGGTGCGAGCACACCGCGGTCGCCGAGACCGTAGAGCGCGGCCGGGTCCCCGGTGAGGCGCCGCACCGCGTGTGCCAGCGCGAGCCGGGGACCTCGCGTGCGCCGCATCACCCAGTGGCTCAGCAGGTAGGTGGTCATGCTGGCGTCGCAGATGATCCCGCTGTGCGCGCCGCCGTCACCGAGACCCTGCACGGAGAGTGGGTCGCTCATCATCTCGTGGAGCGCGGCGTACGAGCCGCCGCCGTAGTTGAGCAACGGGAGGAGCAGGAGCTCGCGGCCGTCGTCGCGCAGCAACACGTCGTAGGCGACCTCCCAGACGTCGCGTCCTTCGCGTCTCGCGATCGCGGCGACGCTCTGATCGGCATCCGGCTCGTATTCGGGCACCCGGCCGAGCGGGTAGAGCCGCTCGAACGTGCTGCGGCCGACCCAGTCCAGCGACGGCTGGGCGCCGCGCACCTGGCGCTCGGAGAGGATCTGCGCTCGCACGGCGGGATCCCGGAGCTGTTGCACGCGCGCAGCCAACGGCAAGGAGGCGATCGCGGCGTACGTCGGGTGGGTGCGGAACGGGTTGAGGCGCGACTGGTGGCCCATGAGCACCCCGAAGCAGCGGTCGCCGACCTGGGGATGGATCTGCGCGCCACGAGCGCTCGCATCCCGCGCGCGGGTGAACTCGTCGCGCCACTGGTCGTCGCCGGTGCTCTGCAGCACCAGGAACGTGACCGGCCGCCGCGTCTGCTCGGCGACCCGACGGATCAGGTCGAACTCCCGCGCACCGACATCTGGATCCGTCGGTACGCCGCCCGCGCTACCTGCGGTCACGAGCTGGACGACGCCACGGCCGGCTCGCCCGAGCGGTGCAGACACGCCGAGCACCTCCGCGTCGGCGGCAGTCGTCCCGGGCACCGGACGACCGTCCGCCATCGTGTGACCCGGCGTGCGCGAGGTGGAGAAGCCGAGCGCGCCCGCGGCGACCGACTCCTCGACGATCCGAGCCATCGCTGCGATCTCGTCGTCCGTCGCCGGCGCGTCGTCGGTCCCGCGCTCCCCCATCACATACGCGCGCACGGCCGCGTGGGGGACCTGGGTTCCGAGATCGATCGCGTGCGGAAGCCGGTCGAGCGCGTCGAGGTACTCGGGGAAGGACTCCCAGCTCCAGCGAATGCCCTCTGCGAGCGCGGTGCCGGGGATGTCCTCCACGGCTTCCATCACGCTGATCAGCCACTCCTCACGACCCGGAGCTACCGGCGCGAACCCCACGCCACAGTTGCCGAGGATCGCGGTCGTCACGCCGTGCCAGCACGACGGCGTGAGGAACGGATCCCAGGTGGCCTGACCGTCGAAGTGGGTGTGCATGTCGACGAATCCCGGCGTCACCACCAGCCCGTCGGCATCGATGGCCCGGTGCGCGCGCCCGTCGACGCGACCGACCTCGACGACCACGCCGTTGCGGATCGCGACGTCGGCGGTGCGGGCGGGCGCGCCGGTGCCGTCAACGACGGTCCCGCCCATCAGCAGCAGATCGAACACGTGGCTCCCTCCGGTCCGGCCGCCGGCTCGCCCGGAGAGAATGCCATCTGCCGGAGCTTCAGGCCCGGGTACGCGCGAGGTCGGCGATCACGTGCTCGAGCGGGCCCGAGTCGAAGTCCGTGTCGTCGGCCTGGTTCGTGGTGCGAGCGAAGGTCAGGTCGAGCTTCGGGCAGTGGATCGTCTCGGTCCCCCAGTAGCCGCGATGACCGAAGCAGCGCTCACCGTCCACGTCGACCTTGAAGATCCCCATGGCGGCGCCCGCCTTGCGTCCCGGGCCCGAGACCTGGGTCATCGTCGCAAGGGTCCTGCGGTTGTGGAAGATCTTGCCGTGGAACAGCGCGCGGTAGAAGCGGGTGAGGTCGGACACGGTGGAGATCAACCCACCACCTCCGTAGAGATCGCTCGACGCGTCGAGCGTGATGTTGTCGAAGGTCGTGTCGTAGTACTGATGGGCGCGGGGTGCCGCACCCGGAGGTGGTGGCTCGAGCTTCTCCCAGTAGGTGTGGTCGAGGCCGAGTCGACGGAAGCCGATCAGGTCGCGGACCGCGATGGGAAGCGGCTTGTGCGTCACCCGCTCGATCATCTCTCCGAGCAGCACGTAGCCCGTGTCCGAGTAGCGGTATCGCTCGCCCGGTTTGCCCACTGGCTTGCCGTGCGCGGTCGCGAAGCGGATCTGCTCGTCGCGCGTCCAGTGATGACCGGGGTCGCTGACGTTGAGGTTGTCGTAGGCGTCGCTGGTGGCGTAGTCGAAGAGGCCG
>JADGON010000379.1 GCA_017882945.1 Acidimicrobiia bacterium
CACGGGCTTGTACCTCGGCGACGACCGGCCTCGGCGGGCATGGATGGCCGACCCGCTCGACCGGACATGTCGGCCCGGCCATCACACGACCGGCGACGAAGCCCGTCGTCGAACCGCGACGCGCCGTGCTACTGCCGCACGCCCCCAACCCCCACAACGCGACGACCACCAACCCGATACGTGCAGTTCTTCGATACGCCGGGGTCACCACCTTGGGTTGGTCGTCACCCGGCGTCCCCTACGACACGAGTTTCTACCTGACGGTCGTCTGCTGACCGGGATGGTCGCCAGGCATCAGGGGACCTGCGCCACCATTGCTGCGGCGACCGTCCCACCCTGGCCCTACCGTCGTCGCGGTGATCGTCACCTGCCCGGATCGTCGGACCGACCTCATCGAGCTCCAACCCGAGCGCTAGATGGGTTCGGCGTCGGTCCGGTACTGGTGCCCGTACTGCGAGGTGACGTTCGAGCGCGACGCAGCGGGATGCACGAGGTCGACAAATAGCGACTCTGCGGCGGCCCCCAGGGAGGATGCAATCAACCCAGGGGTTCCGCCGCAGATGAGAGTGACAACGAATCGCTCTCCGCTTCGGACTGTGCGCCATTGCGCCTCCGATCGCATAGAGCCAAAAGTCCCACCGGACGCGCCGAGCCCCGGCACGCCGAATGACTGGGAGTCGGGGCCTCGGACGCTCGCGTGCTCCTGAAGGGGCCGGGGCGACGCGATCTGTCCCGGGCAGCTCCGCGAGGTCTGGACGAGGGCGCCGGGCCCCGTGGGGACGGTAAACCTAGAAGCGCATCGATGCAATGACTGCATCACTCTTCCCGAGGACCAGCCCCACGGTGCTCATAGCGTCCTGGCGGTGATGGCCCCTGCCCTGACTGCGCCACCGACCTCGTCGAGCTGCAGCCCGAGGCCGAGATGGGTTCGGCGCCGGTCCGGTACTGGTGCCCGTTCTGCGAGGTCATGTTCGAGCGCGACGCGAGCGGCATGCTCTTCGAGGTCGACGACTAAGGCCGGACGCGTCGAGGCCCACCCACGCCCCATCTCGGGGCGCGGGGCGTAGGGACCTCGACGCGCATAGCGGGCCCAATGCCGCACTCAAGCCCACTCAACCCGGCACCGTAACTACGCCGTCACGGCCGACACCATGAGTCGTTTGGCCCATCCGGCCGAGGGTACCTGCGCTACTGAGAACGATTCTCAACTACGGGTAGGGCTCCACGCCTGGTGGACGCGTGGGAGCTGCTCGCACGAGACCTCGACATCCCGAGCCTGTTCCTCGCGCGGCCGAGCTGGTACGACCAGGCCGCGTGCCGCGGCATGGACGTCTCCCTGTTCTTCCCCGACCACGGTGTGCGGTCTCGGACCGCGCGCGCTACCTGCGCCACCTGTCCGGTCGCTGGCGAGTGCCTCGACATGGCCCTCGACGGGCTCGACTACGGGATCTGGGGGAACACATCGGACCGCGAGCGGCAGACGCTCAGACGGACTCGCAAAGCGTCGTAGGCGACGTCCGCCGCGTTCTCGTGAGCATTCCGTGAGCATCCGTGTCCTCAGACGCCGGTCGGGCCACTCCCCCTTGCGAGGAAGTGGCCCCTGACCTGCATCTTCTCGAGTCGGGCTGCCGGGACTCGAACCCGGGACCTTCGGTCCCCCAGACCGACGCGCTAACCAAGCTGCGCCACAGCCCGTGAGCGGCCGAGTCTAGGCAGGCCTTCCCGGTCAGCTCGTGCCGGTCGGGTCGCTCAACCGATCACCCATGCGATTCCCTGGTAGAGCCGGTACGCGAGATAGATCGCGATCCCTGATGCGAGGAACTTCAGATGCCACGGGAGCGGCGCGAGGTCCTCTTCGGCGTCGTCGGATCGGACCGTCCGGTCGCCGACCGGTCGCGTCGCCACATCACCGGCCTCGACGGGTCGTCCGCAGGTCGGACAGGTCCCGTCGGCACGGACGGTCGACGGTGAGAGGAAGCGGGCACAGTCCGTGCACCAGGGCACGCGAGCTCCCCGCTCAGACCGGGGGGACGCCGTGGCGACGGTCGAAGTCCTCGCGGCGCCGGGTGCCGGCCGCGGCGAAGCGTCGCACGAGCTCGTCACGCAGATCTTCGGGCTGGATCACGGCATCGACCACGAGCTCGGCGGCGAGGTGCACCAGATCGACGTCCGCTTCGTACTCGGCCCGTCGCTCGGCGACGAACGCGGCGCGCGCATCGGGGTCTTCGATGGCCTGGATCTTGTTGTAGAAGACCGCGTTCACCGCCGGCTCCGCACCCATCACCGCGATGGACGCGCTCGGGAGCGCGAGACAGGCGTCCGGGTCGAACGCGGGACCGCACATCGCGTACAGGCCGGCCCCGTATGCCTTGCGCACGATCACGCTGATCTTCGGAACGGTCGCCTCCACCACGGCGGTGATCATCTTGGCGCCGTGGCGGATGATCCCCTCCCGCTCGACCTGGGTGCCGATCATGAAGCCGGGGACGTCGGCCAGGAACAGCAACGGCACGTTGAACGCGTCACACAGCCAGATGAACCGCGCGGCCTTGTCCGCGCTGTCGACGAACAGCACACCGCCGAGATGCATCGGGTTGTTGGCGACGATCCCGATCGACTGCCCGTCCAAGCGGGCGAACCCGATCACCAGCTCCCGCGCGAACAACGGCTTGATTTCGAAGAACGAGCCGTCATCCACGATCGCGTCGATCACCTTGCGCATGTCGTACGCGCGCCGCGCCTCCGCGGGAACAGTGGTGGCGATCGGCTTCGCCTCGGCGCGCGGCGAGCGCGCCGCAACTACCGGCGCGGCCTCCTTCCACGACCGTGGGAGGTAGGACAACCAACGCTTCGCGGCGTCGACCGCCTCGTCGTCGTCCTGGACGAGGTTGTCGCCGCAGCCGCTCACGGTCGCGTGCATGCGAGCCCCGCCCATCTCCTCGAGCGTCGCGTGTTCGCTGATGACCTCCTGGGCCATGCGCGGCGAGCCCAGGTACATCGAGGCGTTCGCCTCGACCATGAACACGACGTCGCAGAACGACGGGATGTACGCACCGCCCGCAGCCGACGGGCCGAAGAGGCAGCAGACCTGGGGCACGCGACCCGAGAGCCGAACCTGGTTGGCGAAGATGCGGCCCGCGCCCCGGCGCCCCGGGAACAGCTCGACCTGGTCCGTGATGCGCGCGCCGGCAGAGTCGACGAGGTAGACGACCGGCAGCTCGAGCCGCAGCGCGGTCTCGGTGAGCCGTACGATCTTCTCCACCGTGCGCGCACCCCAGGAGCCGGCCTTCACCGTCGGGTCGTTGGCCATCACGCACACCGCGCGACCGTCGATCTTCCCGACGCCGGTCACGACGCCATCTGCGGGGAGATCGGTCGCCAGCGCGTTGGCCAGCAGGCCGTCTTCGACGAACGAGCCGGGGTCCAGGAGCCGGTCGAGCCGGTCGCGCACGAACCGCTTGTTCTGGCCCGCGAGCTTCTCCCGGTCCTTCTCGAGGTTCCCCTGCAGCGCGCGGTCGGTGTGCTTGCGCACCTCCTCGGTGCTCATGTGGCCTCCCCGCGCCGGGTCCGCGGTCCGGAGCGCATGACCTGACCCGGCAGATCACGACCGACGAGGTGTTGGGCGAGATGCGCACACTCGATCAGCGCGTCCAGGTCGATTCCGGTCGCGATCTCCATGTCTTCGAGCATGTGCACGAGATCCTCCGTCACGACGTTCCCGGTCGCGCCGGGCGCGTACGGGCAGCCCCCCAGGCCGCCGATCGACGCGTCGAACCGGCGAACCCCACGCGTCAGACCCATGAGCACGTTGGCAAGACCGGTGCCCCGGGTGTTGTGGAAGTGCAGCCCCACGCACGCGCTCGGGACTCCGATCCGATCGAGCTCGTCCAGCAGCGCGTCGACGCGACGCGGTGTGGCCATCCCGGTGGTGTCGCCGAAGGACACGCTGTCGGCACCACCCTCGAGCAAGCGCGCCGCCACGGCGGCGACCGCCGCGACCTCGACGTCGCCCTCGTACGGGCAGCCGAACGCGGTCGAGACGATGCCGTCGACCGGGAGACCGGCATCGTGAGCCATGCCCGCGAGCACCTTGGCGCCGTCGATCGACTCGTCCACCGATCGGCGGACGTTCCGCCGGTTGTGGGTCTCGGACGCGCTGACGACCACCTCGAGCTCGTCCGCCGCGGCCGCGATCGCCCGTTCGGCGCCCCGCTCGTTCGGAACCAGGGCCCGGTACGTCACCCCCGGCACCCGCGTGATCCGCGCCATGACCTCCTCGGCGCC
Source organism: Acidimicrobiia bacterium (assembly GCA_017882945.1). GTDB lineage: Bacteria > Actinomycetota > Acidimicrobiia > IMCC26256 > JAENVU01 > Chersky-806. The sequence continues at coordinate 4,285 of JADGON010000379.1, forward strand.
GGCCATCGGCGGGATCGCGGTCGGCGAGACGAAGGACACCGCCTCGATCTGGCGCAGCCCGGTGGCGCTCAGGGCGTCGATCAGCTGCACCCGCTGTTCGACCGCGATCGGGTCCTCGTTCTGGAGCCCGTCGCGCGGGCCCACCTCGCAGATCTCGACCGACTCGGGGAAGCTGGACATCGGTCCCAGGCTAACGGGGTCGGCTCACTCGCCCCGGCGCCGCACCCGGATCTTGACCGGCGTGGGACCGAGCGAGAACGTCTCGCGGATCGTGCGCTCGACGTAGCGCAGATACGTCTGCGGGAGCGGCCGAGAGGTGAACAGCGTGAACGTCGGCGGATCGATCGCACCCTGGGTCGCGTACAGGATGCGCGGCCGGTGCCGGCCGTCGAGCGGCGGCGGATGGCGTTCCTGCGCGAGCTTGATCGCGCGGTTGAGCGCACCCGTCGGGACCCGCGAGTGGTACGCCTCCTCCGCGGCCCGCAGCGCCGGGAGCACGTGCTGCAGGTTCTTCTTCGTGAGCGCGGAGAGCTTGATGATCTGCGCGTAGCCGAGGAACGACAAGCGGTCCGCGACGTCTTCGACGACTTGCTCGCGCTCCTCGGTCGGGACCAGGTCCCACTTGTTGAGCACGATCACCACCGCGGTGCCCGCCGCGTCGATGCGCTCGCCGAGGCGCTGGTCCTGGTGCGCGACCCCTTGCGACGCGTCGATCACCAGGAGCGCGGCGTCAGCCTGGTCGACCGCGTTCAGAGCCCGCACGACCGACGTGTACTCGGTCTGCTCCTCGACCTTGCTCTGGCGCCGCATGCCCGCGGTGTCGACGAACCGCAGCGGGCCGTCGGGGGTCTCCACGATGGTGTCGATCGTGTCCATGGTGGTGCCCGGCTGGTCGTGCACGACCGAGCGGTCGTCACCCACCATCCGGTTGAACAAGGTCGACTTGCCGACGTTCGGACGGCCGACGATCGCGATCGAGAACGTGCCGTCGTCCTCGGGGACCTCGACCGGCAGATCCTCGGGGAGCGCGGCCACGAGCGCGTCGAGCAGGTCGCCGCTCTGGCGCCCGTGGATCGCCGACACCGGATACGGATCGCCGAGTCCGAGCTTGATGAACGTCCAGACGTCGTTCTCGCGGTTCGGGTCGTCCACCTTGTTCGCGACGAGGAGGACCGGCTTCCCCGACCGCTGCAAGACGCGGGCCACCTGCGCGTCCTCGTCGATCGTGCCGACCGTCACGTCCACGACGAACAGGATGAGGTCGGCCTCCGCCATCGCACGCTCGGCCTGGTGCGTGATCTGCTTGGCCAGCGGCTCGTCGCTCGCGAGCCAACCACCGGTGTCGACGATCCGAAAGTTGTGCCCGGCCCACTCGGCGACGAGCTCCTTGCGGTCACGCGTGACGCCGGGGTGCTCTTCGACGATCGCGGCGCGCCGACCGACGATCCGGTTCACCAGCGTCGACTTGCCGACGTTCGGTCGCCCCACGACCGCCACGATCGGCAATCGCGCGACGGGAACCCCGTCGTGGGTCTCGAGCTCTTCCGCCATCGTCACAGGGCCTCGACCAGCGAGGCGCCGTCGGTGGCGACGACCTCCACGGGGCGGGGCAGGTCGGCGACCGAGGTGCCGTCGAGGAACCGGTCGTTCGACAGGACGACATCGGGCATCAGCACCCTGTCCCCCGCGTCGACATCGCCCAGCGCGCGGGCGACGTCGGCGCCGGTCAGGAGGCCGGTGACCCCGATGTTGCCACCGAAGAACTGGTTCTCCACCGCCATCAACCGGACTCGAGTCCCCGCCCGCTCGGCGAGCGCAGGCAGCAGCGGGGTGAGCACCGCTTCACCGTAGGTGCCCGTGACCACGGTGACCGGCGCGGGCGTTCCGTCCGTGCGCGCGTCGCGCACCATGAGCCCGACGTTCGTCTGGCGCGGCGCGCGGTATCCCTCGGGCGGCGCGCCGTCCACCCACGCGAAGAAGCCGGCGCGGGTTCCGGTCGGCTCCGTCGCAGTTGTACCGGCGAGCGCACCGTGCACCTCGGACTCGAAGACGCGTGCCATGCCGATGCCGTTCTCGTGTTGCGCGATCTCTTCGTACTCCTCGAGCTTCGGGAACGACCGGCCGGCCATGAGGTAGTACTCGTCCGCGGCGAACACGAGCCGGCGCCCGAGCGCGTCGAGGTACCGCTGCTGCCACTGCTCGATCGTGTCGAGGACGGCTCCGGCCTCGGCGCGCGTGTGCGGGCGCATGTCGTGCTCGCGGTTGAAGCCGCTCACACCGAGCGGGACCACGCCCGC
>JADGON010000380.1 GCA_017882945.1 Acidimicrobiia bacterium
CGGTGATCGAGAGGTAGCCCTCGGCGTCCAGCACGCCGAGATCGCCTGAGTGGTACCAGCCCTCGTCGTCGAGGGCAGCCGCAGTCGCCTCGGGGTTGTCGAAGTACCCGTCCATCAGCAGCTCACCGCGGAGGCAGACCTCACCCTCACCGGAGAGCCGCAGCTCGACGCCGGGTTGGGGGAGCCCGACGCTGCCCGGCTTCCGCTCCAGGTCGGCGGGTCCGAGCACGGTTCCCGGTCCGGCCTCGGTCGATCCGTAGTAGATCCGAATCGCAGTGTCGGGCAGCGTGCGACGGATCTGCTCGACGAGCTCGGGCGGGGTCGCCGACGTCCCGGTGTCGGCTTCGTGCAGCGCGGTGAGGTCGTAGGCGTCCACCCCGTGCTCGAGGATGCGCGCCCACACTGCGGGGATCGCGTAGATCCGGCTGGCGTGCCGCCGGGCCGCGACGCGCAGCAGCGTCTCGGCGTCGGGGACCTGCACGAGGTGGATCGGACGCCGGGCCTGCCAGGCTCCGAGCGCGAGCGACCATCCGGCCATGTGGAACAGCGGGAACATGCAGACCGTGCCGCCGTCGCGCTGGGCGCCGAGGCTCGGGAAGCTGCGGAGGCAGTTGACCCGGTGTGAGAGGACGACCCCCTTCGGCGTGCCGGTGCTCCCGCTCGTAAAGAAGATGACGTGCGGATCGCGCTCGCCGAGGGCGGGCTCGTCCACGTCGGTGTCGTCACCCTCGACCGTCACGAGGTCGTCCGTGGTCACGGCCGGGAGGTCGGAGCCCGAGATGGACGCCGCCCGCTCCGAGTCCGTGACGAGCAGCGACGGACGCGCGCACGCGAAGATCGGTTGCGCCTCGTGTGCGCTGAGCCGGCCGTTCACCGGAGCGAAGACGGCACCGAGCTTCGCGAGCGCGCCGAACACCGGGAGCACCGAGAGACTGGTCTCCCCCCACCAGGCGACACGGTCGCGGTGGCGGACCCCGAGCTCACGAAGCGCCCGGGCCGCGCGGTTCGAGGCCGCGTCCAGCGCGGCGAACGTCATCTCGTCGTCGTCGAGGGTGGCGGCGGGCGCGTGCGGGGTCACCCGGGCCGCGTGGCGGAGGATGTTGCCGACGAGCAGTCCCACGTCAGGGGTGCTTGAGCTCGACGATGACGGTGCGGTAGGGCGAGGTCCCGACGTTGACCGCCCGCTCGATGCCTCCGGAGCGCAGGAAGTAGCTCTTCCCGCGCTTGACCGGCGCTTCGATGTACTCGTCGTATTCGCCTCCGGTGCCGGGCACCGGCTCGGCGGCGATCCGGTCACCCGCGACGTCGACGATCACGTAGTCGAGCTCGTGGCGGTGGAGCGGTCCGGCCTCGCCGGCTTCGAGGTGGTGGGTCCAGATCCGGACGTGCTCGTCCTCGTAGACGACCTGCGTCGCGATGGGGCCGAGATCCGGATCCTCCACGCGCGGCATCATGTCACGGATGGATGCCGGATTGATCGCTCACGCTCGTCTCCGCCCCGACCAGATCGCGCTGCGGCTCGGCGACGATTCCCGTACCTACGCCGAGCTCGACGACCGGGCTCGACGCGTCTCGCACGCGCTGCACGCGGTGGGAGTCCGGCGCGGCGATCGGGTCGCGATCATGGTGCCGAACAGCATCGAGTTCTTCGAGGCCGCGCACGGAGCCGGGCGCCTCGGCGCGGTCGCGGTGCCGGTCAACATGCACTTCAAGGCCGACGAAGCCGGCTGGATCGTCGCCGACTCCGGGGCCAAGGCGGTCGTGGTGGCGGCGCCGCTGCAGCCGGCGCTCGACGGGGTGCCCGACGTGGCGCGGCTGGTCGTCGGCGACGGGTACGAAGAGGCGCTCGCGAGCGCGCCCGGCGGTGAGGTCGACCCGGTCGACGTGATCGGTGACGGCTGGCCGACGAGCATGGCCTACACGTCGGGGACCACCGGGCGACCGAAGGGCGTAGCGATCGGCGAGGACGACTTCCGTCGCCGCGCCGACGGGGTCGCCGCCGGAGGTCAACGCTGGGGTCTCGGCCCGGACGATGTGCACCTCGCGGTCGGGCCGCTCTATCACTCCGGTCCTGCGTACTGGGCGCAGATGCATCTGGCGCTCGGCGCGACCGTCGTGGTGATGGCGCGGTGGGATGCCGAGGAGGCACTCGCGCTCATCGAGCGTCACCGGGTCACGAGCACGCACATGGTTCCCGCGAACTTCCAGCGGATCCTCGCGCTGCCGGCGGCGACGCGCGATCGCTACGACCTCTCGAGCCTGAAGCTGATCCTGCACGCGGCCGCGCCGTGCCCGGTGCCGCTCAAGCGCGCGTTCATGGACTTCGTCGGTCCGGAGAAGGTGTGGGAGTACTACGGCGCGTCGGAAGGTGGCGGCACCGTCATCTCTCCCCAGGAGTGGCTGGAGCACCCGGGCAGCGTGGGCAAGCCGTTCCCCGGCAACGAGTTCGCGATCCTCGACGATGAGGGCAACGTGCTGCCGGCCGGGGAGGTCGGGACGGTCTGGGTGAACCCTGCGGCGTCGAGCTTCGAATACCACAACGACGCGGCCAAGACCGCGGCATCGCATCGGGAGCGCTTCTTCACTGTCGGCGACGCGGGCTACCTCGATGAGGACGGCTACCTCTATCTGACCGACCGCAAGAGCGACATGGTCATCACCGGGGGAGTGAACGTGTACCCCCGCGAGATCGAAGAGTGCCTGCTCGGTCACGACGAGATCGTCGACTGCGCGGTGCTCGGCATCCCCGACGACGAGTGGGGTGAGGTGATCTACGCGCTCGTGCAGCCGACCGCGGGCTCGACCCTCGACGAGGACGGCGTGATCGCATACGTGCGCGACCACATGGCCGACTACAAGCGCCCCCGTATCGTCGAGCTCGTCGCGGAGCTCCCGCGCGACCCGAACGGCAAGGTCCGCAAGCCCAAGCTGCGGGAGGCGTATCTCGCCCGCAGAGCATGACCGTCGTGGAGGCGTCTCCGCGCCGCGCCCTGTGAGCGGGGGTGCAATCTCCAGTATCCTGATCGGGAAGCCGTCGGAGGGGTGCCGTGGACTGGGGATTAGCGCTCGGCGGCCTCGGAGTGGGCTTCGTCGTCGGGCTCACGGGGATGGGCGGCGGCGCATTGATGACGCCGCTGCTGGTGCTCGTCTTCGGCATCGACCCGTTGACGGCGGTATCGAGCGACCTGGTCGCGTCGTTGGTGATGAAGCCGTTCGGCGCGGGGGTCCACGTGCGCCGGGGCACGGTCAACATGGGTCTGGTCCGCTGGCTCTGCGTGGGATCGGTGCCGTGCGCGTTCGCGGGTGTCGTGGTGCTCAAGGCGCTGGGTGGCCAGGACCTGCAGAACGACATCAAGGTGCTCCTCGGCGTCGCCTTGCTGCTTGCCGCGGTCTCGATGGTCGTCCGTCAGGTCATCCAGCAGCGGCGCGCGACGAGCGCGCCCGTCGACGGCGCCCAGCACCTGATCCACATCCGACCCGGGCCGACGATCCTGATCGGGGTGATCGGCGGTTTCATCGTGGGCATGACGTCGGTCGGCTCGGGGTCCCTGATGATCGTCATGTTGCTCCTCCTGTATCCGACGCTGTCGGCGGGACAGCTCGTCGGCACGGACCTGGTCCAGGCGATTCCGTTGGTCGGCGCGGCGGCGCTCGGTCACATCCTCTTCGGGGACTTCGAGCTCGGGCTCACGACGTCGCTGCTCGTCGGTGCGATCCCCGGCGTCTACTTCGGGGCGCGCATCTCGTCGCGTGCTCCGGACCGGCTGATCCGACCGATCCTGGTGGTGGTGCTGCTGATCTCGTCGGTCAAGCTGCTCGGGGCCTCCGACGCGGTGGTGATCGGTCTCTTCGTTGCGGCACTCGTCATGGGGCTCGGGGCCGGGCTCGTCGCGATGCGACGTGCGCGGGGCGCGGCGGCGCTCAAGTCTCCCTGAGCAAACGACAATGACTTGCTAACGACAATTGTTGTTGATAGCATACGGGTCTCATGCGAACGGCCGACGAGCTCACGGGGCTCTTCCGAACTCAGGGACTGCGGGTCACGCCGCAGCGCCAGGCGATCTTCCGCCTGCTGCACGGCAACGACCGGCACCCGACCGTGGACTCGCTCTACGACGCAGCCCGCACGGAGATGCCGACGATCTCGCTCAAGACCGTCTACCAGACCGTCCACGATCTCGAAGCGCTCGGCCAGGTCACGCTGCTCGATCTCGGGACCGGCAGCGTCCGCGTCGATCCCAACGTCGAGTCCGACCACCAGCACCTGGTCTGCACGTCGTGCGGCCTGGTCCGCGACGTCCCGCTGACCGAGGTCCCGTCGCTGCCCGCCCGGTACCGCAGGGAGTTCCGCACGGACGCGGTCGAGGTGATCTTCCGCGGCGTGTGCGACCAGTGCGGTCCGCGTCCCTCGAAGAGCCCGACCAACCAGTAACCCGTCCAACCCCCAAGCATCAGAAGAAGGAGCGACATGCCCGATCTCAAGGGAAGCAAGACCGAAGGCAACCTGAAGGAGGCGTTCGCCGGCGAGAGCCAGGCCAACCGCCGCTACCTCTACTTCGCCCAGAAGGCCGACATCGAGGGCTACCCGGATGTCGCCGCGCTGTTCCGCTCGGTGGCAGAGGGCGAGACCGGGCACGCGTTCGGCCACTTCGACTTTCTCGCCGAGGTCGGCGACCCGGTGACCGGTGTTCCGGTGGGCCCGACGACCGACAACCTGAAGTCGGCGATCGAGGGCGAGACCTACGAGTACACCGAGATGTACCCGGGCTTCGCGAAGACGGCGCGTGACGAGGGCTTCGACGAGATCTCGGAGTGGCTCGAGACGCTCGCTCGCGCGGAGAAGAGCCACGCGGGTCGCTTCACCCAGGGCCTCGAGAAGGTCAGCTAGGTACTCCGGACCCAGGTCCGTACCGAGCGGCCCCGGGAGAGTGATCCCGGGGCCGCTTCCATGCCCGAGCCCACCAGACCGCCGGAGCGCCTCGATCGACGAAGGTCCGATGTTCGCGCTCCGGAGATCTTGAAGAAGGTGAACCACGTGGCGGCACAGAACCTGTACGACCCGCTCGGCCCGGCGTACTTCGATCATGCCGACGCGCGTGCCGAGCGCGACCGGACCTTCCAGATCTGCTCGGACTGCCGCATCTGCGTCCGGTTCTGCCCGAGCTTCAAAGATCTGTTCAAGATGATCGACGAGAAGGAAGACGCCTCGGACGTCAGCGTGCTCACCGACCGTCAGCACGAGGTCGTCGTCGACGAGTGCTACCAGTGCAAGCTCTGCTACGTCGTCTGCCCGTACACGCCCGGCAGCGAGCAGGAATGGAAGGTCGACTTCCCGCGCCTGATGCTGCGGTCGTTGGCCATCGAGGAGCGCGACGGCAAGGTCTCGCGCAGCGCCAAGCTGCTCGCCCGCACGGACCTGCAGGGCAGGGTGGCAACCGCGCTGGCGCCGATCGTCAACCGCTCGAACGACGTCGGCTTCGTGCGCGGCCTGATGGAGAAGACCACGGGCATCGCGAAGGACCGGTTGCTGCCGACGTTCGCCAAGGTCCGGTTCTCGAAGTGGTTCCGCGGTCACGAGCGCGGCCGGATGACCGCGCCCGCGGCTCCCCGGGGTGAGGTCGCGCTCTTCCCGACGTGCCTGGTCGAGTACCAGGACCCGGCGATCGGCCAGGCACTCGTGAACGTCTACGAGCGCAACGGCATCGGCTGCCAGCTTCCCGAAGGCGAGGTGTGCTGCGGGATGCCGTGGCTCGACGCCGGCGATGTCACGAAGTTCGAGGAGCACGCGGCGAAGAACGTGAAGGTGCTCGCGGAAGCGGTGAAGGCGGGCAGGGACGTCGTCGTCCCTCAGCCCACCTGTGCGTACGTGTTGAAGAACGAGTACCCGGACTTCCTCGGCACCGACGACGCCCGGCTCGTGGCCGAGCACACCTTCGACACGTCGGAGTACCTCATCGCACGCCACAAGGAGGAGCCGCTCGACACGGACTTCTCGGCCGGCGAGACCTACGAGACGATCACCTGGCAGGCGGCTTGTCACTACCGGGCCCAGCAGATCGGGCCGAAGAGCCGTGATCTCATGGCGCTCACCGGCGCCAAGGTGACGATGCTCGATCGTTGCTCGGCCATCGACGGGACGTGGGGCCTGCGGGCCGAGAACGTCGAGATGGCGCGCAAGATCGCCAAGCCGCTGATGGATGCCGTCACCAAGTCCGATGCCGACCTCATCGCGGGCGACTGCCACTTGTCGAACACTGCGATCAAGGAAGGAACCGGCCGGACGCCGGCGCACCCGTTGGAGGTGCTCGCCCGGGCTTATGGAATCGAGGAGCGCAAAGCATGAGAAAGCTGACGAACGCCGACATCAAGGATCTGCGCGAGTACGAGCGCGAGCGAGACGCGTTCCTGGCCGAGATCATCTCGATGAAGAAGAAGCGCCGGATCGCGCTCGGCGACCTGATGACGATCGTGTTCGAGAACGCGTCCACGATGCGCTTCCAGATCCAGGAGATGGCTCGGGCCGAGCGGATGCTGCGCGACGAGCAGATCGCGCACGAGATCGAGACCTACAACGAGCTCGTCCCCGAAGACGGTGAGCTCGTGGCGACGCTGTTCATCGAGATCACCGACCTGGACCTGCTCCGTGAGTGGCTGCCGCGCCTCACCCGCATCCAGAACCACATCGCGATCGAGGTGGCCGGGGAGCGGGTCCCGGGCCAGGAGATCGACCTCGAGCGCCTGACACGCGAGGAGGAGATCACGACGACGGTGCACTACCTGAGGTTCGCGTTCACGGACGCGCAGCGTGCGGCATTCGGTGAGAGCCGGGTCGCGATCGTCGTCGACCACCCCAACTACGAGGTGCGGGTGGACCTCAGCGACGAGCAACGCTCCGAGCTGGTCGGCGACTTCGCCGCCTGACTCCCGGTTCTGGCGTCACTTACCCACGGCATACGTGGGTAAGTGACGCCGAAACGAGAGGCGCGCGTAGTCTCCAGCGGTGCACGTTCGCATCACGCGGCTCGATCCCGCGGTCTCGCTGCCGGCCCAGGCGCACCCGGACGACGCGGGCTACGACCTCTGCGCGCGTGAAGACACGCGCATCGAAGCCCATGGCGGCCGCGCGCTCGTGCCGACCGGGCTCGCGGTGGCAATCCCGGCGGGCTACGCGGGCCTGGTGCTGCCGCGGTCGGGTCTGGCCATGAAGCACGGCGTGTCGGTGCTCAACGCGCCCGGGCTGATCGACCCGCAGTACCGGGGCGAGCTCAAGGTCCTGCTGGTGAACACGGATCCGCGCGACGCCTACGACATCCAGCGCGGGGACCGGATCGCGCAGCTCGTGATCCAGAAGGTCGAGTACGTCGAGTGGACCGAGGTCGCGGAGCTCGACGAGACGGCCCGGGACACGTTCGGGTTCGGGAGCACCGGTCGTTGACGCATGACCGACGCTTCCGCTTCGGCGTCATCGCCAAGCAGGCGCGGCCGGGATCTGGGTTCCGCGACCTCGCCCGCCGGGTGGAAGACCTCGGCTTCTCGACCTTCTTCATGCCCGACCACTTCGTCGATCATCCGCTGGCGCCGATCCCCGGGATCATGGCCGCGGCGGCCGCGACCACCACCCTGAGGGTGGGCACGCTCGTGCTCGGCAACGACTACAAGCACCCGGTCGTGCTCGCGAACGAAGCTGCCACCATCGATCTCCTGTCCGACGGGCGCCTCGAGCTCGGGGTCGGCGCGGGCTGGATGACCGAGGACTATGAGCGCGGGGGGTTCCCGCTCGACCCGGCGGGCGTCCGCATCGCACGGCTCGACGAGTCCTTGACCGTGATGAAGGGCCTGATGGCCGACGGTCCGTTCACGTTCCACGGGGACCACTACCGGATCGACGCGCTCGAGGGTGAGCCCAAGCCGGTGCAGCGCCCGCACCCGCCGATCGTCGTGGGCGGCGGTGGTCCCAAGGTGCTGGCCCTGGCCGCGAAGCACGCGCAGATCGTCGGCATCAACGCGAACCTGAAGTCCGGAGTGGGAACGCACCCCGATTCGATCGCGTCGCTCACTGCCGCGGCGACGGACGAGAAGCTCGAGCTGCTTCGACGCGCAGCCGGCGACGCGTTCGCCGACCTCGAGATCCAGACGCTCACGGGGATCGTGATCGTCACCGACGACCGGGAGCCGATCGCCACGGGGATCGCGTCGGCGTTCGGGGTTCCGACCGAGCTGGCCCTCGAGACGCCGGCCGTGCTGGTGGGAAGCACGGAACAGATCATCGAGGAGCTCGAAGCGCGCCGGGAACGGTGGCAGATGAGCTACGTGGTGGTCCCCGAGGAATTCGTCGACGCGATGGCACCTGTCGTCGCGCGGCTCACGGGAAGCTAGGAACGAGGAGCAACGAATGGTGAAGCCGTTTCGGTTCGGAGTGCAGTGTGGCGGCGATCACGATCGTGCGAGCTGGCAGCAGCTCGCGCACAAGATCGAAGCGCTCGGGTACTCCACGCTCTACCTGCCCGACCACTTCGTCGATACGCAGATGGCCCCGCTCGTGGGCATGGCCGTCGCGGCCGAAGCGACCAAGACGCTCCGGGTCGGGGCGCTGGTCTTCGACAACGACTACAAGCACCCCGCAGTCCTGGCCAAGGAGATCGCGACGCTCGACCGGATGTCGGACGGCCGGGTGGAGCTCGGGATCGGCGCCGGGTGGCAGAAGGTCGACTACGACGCGCTCGGCCTGCCCTACGACGCGGCAGGCGTGCGTGTCGATCGGCTGGAGGAGGCGCTCGCGGTCGTCAAGGGCGCGTGGGGTGCGGAAGCCTTCAGCTTCCGCGGCACCCACTACTCGATCACGGACTACAACGGCACCCCGAAGCCGACCCAGCAGCCGTACCCGCCGATCCTCGTCGGTGGTGGCGGACCGCGGGTCCTGCGCCTGGCCGGGCGCGAGGCGGACATCGTGGGCATCAACCCCAACCTCCGTGCGGGTGCGGTCACGAACGACGCCGCGACGAACTCGGTCGCGGAGATGATCGACCAGAAGGTGGCCTGGATCCGTGAGGGCGCCGGCGCCCGGTTCGACGGCATCGAGCTGCAGATCCGCTACTTCTTCGCGGCGATCACCGACGATCGCCAATCGCTGGCCGAGGCGGTTGCGCCCGGGTTCGGACTGGAGGCGGAGGCGATACTCGAAGCCGGGACGACCTGCGTCGGCACGGTCGAAGAGATCTGCGATCAGCTCGTGGCGCGCCGTGAGCGGTGGGGGGTCAGCTACGTCGTGATCGGTGACGACCTCTTCGAAGCATTCGCCCCCGTCGTCGAACGGCTCGCCGGTAGCTGATCACGACCTGTCGGTGCACGATCCGGGCCTGCAGTCGCTGAGAAGAGCGGGACGCATCGCGATCGTCGTCCCGTCCCGAAGCTGCCCGAGATCTGAGGGTCAGGCGGTCGCGGGCGGGGTGAAGCGCTCGGGGATCCAGGTGCCGAGCCGGTCGCGGAGCTCGTCGTGGGCTTCGGTCAGCAGGTGTCCGGCGCCCGGGAGGATCACGAGGTCGCCGTGCCCGACGATCGTCTGCACGACTGCGCTCGTGTCGGGCGGCAGGATCTCGTCGCGGTCGCCGTGCAGCAGGAGCAGGGGAGTCGCACCGAGCGCGGCACCGTCCTCGCATCCGGCAGACTGCGTCGAGAGCGTGACGACGCCCGCGCACCGAGCACCGAGGATGATGCCCGTCTGCAGTGCGACGGCACCGCCGAACGAGTGACCGACGGTGACGAAGCGGGTCGCGCCGGTGCGCGTCGCGAGGTCGGCCGCCGCGGCGACGTCGAGCACGCACCGCGCGAGGTCGTTCGGCTTGCGGTACCCGACCCTGATCGTCCCGATGCCTCGAGCCGCGAGCTGTTGACCGAGGTCGTGGTAGAGACCGCCCGCCGGCCCGAGCAGTCCTCCCATGCCACCGCCACCCATGACGACGACGTGCTCGGCCTGCGGGTCGCCGTGCCACAGCAGGGTGAGCAGGCCTCCGAGCGTGTAGATCTCGAGGTGGTGGAGATCGGCACCGATCTCGACGTCCTCGGTCGCGAGTGCCTGGAGCAGCTCCAGCGGCGAACGCGGCTCGGACCGGGTCACAGCAGGGAGCGGAGGAGCTCCCGGGTGCGGCGCTTCTCGTCCACGCCGGCACCGAACTCCACCGCGGCGAAATCGGTGACTCCGGCATCGGCAAACCGCTGGATCCCCGCTGCGACCTCGGCTTCACTCCCCACGATCGCCACGTCTTCGGGGCCGGCCGCACCTTCGCGGTCGAGCATGGCGCGGTAGGACGGGAGGACTCCGTAGATCTGGAACACCTGCGCGGCGCGGGCGCGAGCCGCGTCTGCGTCGTCGGTGACACACACCGGCATCCCCGAGGCAACCCGCGGGCTCGGTCGCCCCGCGGCTGCGGCGGCCTTCGTGATCGTGGGTACGGTGAGCGCGGCCAAGGTGTCCGGTCCGGTCATCCAGGTCATCGTGCCGTCGGCGAGCGTGCCCGCGAGCTCGAGCATCTTGGGCCCGAGCGCGGCGACCATGACCGGGCAGGGGCTCGAGCCGGGGACGCTGATGGTCGCGCTCGCGCTGAGCGTCTCGCCGGTGAACGACACGGAGCCGGTCTGGATCAACGGCATGAGGATCGAGAGGTACTCGCGCATGTGCCGGACGGGCTTCTCGAACGAGAGCCCGAACATGTTCTCGATGACGATCTGGTGGGAGAGCCCGATCCCGAGCACGAGGCGACCGCCGGAGGCGGCCTGCACGGTGAGTGCCTGCTGGGCGAGCATCATCGGGTGGCGCGGGTAGGTCGGTACGACACCTGTCCCCAGCTCGATGCCGGGCACCTCGCGACCGACGATCGAGAGGACGCTCAGCGAGTCGAACCCGAAGATCTGGGACACCCAGTACCCGCTGAACCCCTGCTCGGCGGCTTCTCGTGCCCCGTCCACCGCGGCATCGATGCTGGCCGGCTCTCCACCGAAGATTCCTATGCGCATGAAGCGCAGGCTAGGCGCGGGCTCGGGCGCGCGAACGCGGAGGGGTTGGTCCGCTCCGACCGCCCGCGCGCTAATCTCATTGCCCACGCGGACGTGGCTCAGTTGGTAGAGCGCAACCTTGCCAAGGTTGAGGTCGCCGGTTCGAACCCGGTCGTCCGCTCCAAGCACCACTGCACGGCCTGCACCGAGACCCCCGGGATCAGCTCTCGGTGAGGTCGGCGTCGGCGAGGTGGGTCGGCCCCGTGAGGATGTTGAGCGAGAGCTCGAGGAGAAACGGGCGGAGGTCGGCCATCCCGGAGCTCCAGCGGTGCTGGGAGTCGTCCAGGAGGCGCCGGGCCCTGCGGACGGTGATCCACTGCAGGGTGCGGATGACGATGAGGTTGCGGGCGATCGCGACGAGCGGCGGAAGCTCCGGGAACGTGGTGGCGACCGCCCCGCGCCAGGCCACGGCGAGCGGGTGGGTCCCGGCCAGGAACCGCTCCAACCGGTCGGGGTCGCGGTCGTCGACGTCACTCCAGACGCGGATGAGTCGACAACCCCGCTCGGTGCTCAGCAGGTTGATGACGAAGTCGACGCCGATCGCGGCCCACTGCTCCGGGCTCAGCGACTCGGGCTCGCTCGCCAGGGCGACGTGTCGCTGCAGGAGCGCGGTGTTGCTGTCGTTCACCTCGCGGGTGAGCTCGTCGATCAGCTTTGCCTTGGATCCGAAGTAGTAGGTGATCGCCGAGGGATTGCGCATCCCGGCGGCCTTGACGATCTCGCGGGTCGAGGTCGCGTCGATGCCGTTCCGACCGAAGAGGTCGAGAGCGACCTCGCGCAGGCGCGACCGGCTGTCCGCAGGGTCCGCCTCGGGTGGGGTTGTCAAGCGCGCGATCCTACGTTCCGGGAACGGGAGCGCCCTGCGCACGGCGAATCGACCTTTGTTAGCGTTCGCGCCATGGGAGAGCTGATCGAGTTCGCGAGCAACGGAAGCACCGCGTCGGGCTACCTGGCACTGCCCGAGCAGACCCCGGCACCCGGTGTCCTGGTGCTGCAGGAGTGGTGGGGTCTCGTGCCGCAGATCACGACGACGTGCGACCGCCTCGCGGCCGAGGGCTTCGTCGCGCTCGCACCGGACCTCTATCACGGGGAGGTGGCTCAGCACACCGAGATGGACCGGGCCGGCGAGCTGATGAACGCGCTCCCACCCGAGCGCGCCGCGCGTGACATGGGCGCTGCGGTCGACTTCCTGCTCGCAAGCCCCGCGGTGGCCGGCGACTCGGTGGGTGCGGTGGGGTTCTGCATGGGCGGACTGCTGACGCTGCTCGTCGCCGCGCAGCAGGGCGACAAGATCGGTGCCGCGGTCCCGTACTACGGCGCGCCACTCGGCGAGAGCGCCCCGGACTGGTCGGGTCTGACCGCTCCGGTGCTCGGTCACTTTGCCGAGGAGGACGGCTTCTTCCCGAGCGAGGCGTGCATGGAGCTGGCGAGCACACTCGACGACGCCGGGAAGGACGTGACCTTCATCCTCTACCCCGGGCTCGGTCACGCGTTCGCGAACGAAGAGAATCCACTCGGCAACTACAACGAGTTCGCCGCGCGGGCGGCTTGGGGCCGCACGATCGACTTCCTGCACTCGAAGCTCGGCTGAGCCGGGCGGCTCGGCCGAGTTCGGCGGCTCGGCCCGCCCGGATGGGGCGCCTGGCGATTCTCGCGGCGCGACGCCGTCTACGCTGAGGCCGCTTGTGATGGTGCAGACGTTCTCCGTGACCGTGCGAGTCGCGATCGGGTGCCTCGGGTGCCTGACCGCCCGCATCGGAGCGCGCTGATGGTCGCGATGCAGGACGGCATCGACCTCGGGATCGAGGGGGTCGATGACGGCGTCGAGATCGGTGGCGGCGGGTTTGGCTTCGTCTTCCGCGCGCTCCAACGCGAGGTGGGTCGAACGGTGGCGGTGCGAGTGCTGCCGGTGCGTCCGGAACCGGCGCTGCGTGAGCGCTACAAGCGCGAGTGCGAGATCCTGCGCGCGCTTTCCGTGCACCCGAACATCGTCACGCTCTACGCGGCGGGGTTCACGACCGTCGATCAGCCGTTCCTCATCATGGAGTACATGCCGAACGGATCCCTGGCGGACCGGGTCGAGCGCGACGGGCGGGTGCCGTGGGCCGAAGCAGTAGCGATCGTGGGCAAGCTCGCCGACGCGATCGCCGTCGCCCACGTCGCAGGAGTCCTGCACCGCGACATCCGGCTCGAGAACGTGCTCGTCTCCTCGATGGGTGAGCCGTGCGTCGCCGATCTCGGCCTGGCTCGGCTGCTCGACGTGGTGGAGGCCCGCACCTCGCCGGTCAGCCTCGGGCACGCCGCGCCGGAGGTGGTCGAGGGGCGCCGGCCGTCCGAGGCTGCCGACGTGTACTCGCTCGGTTCGGTGCTGTTCGAGCTGCTCGCCGGTGCACCCGCGTTCATCGGCGCGAGTGGGGAGCCGATGAACGCGCTCCTCTCGCGGATCGCGCAGGCCCCGGTGCCCGACCTGCGCCGACGCGGCGTCCCGGATGCAGTGTGCGACGTCGTCGAGGCGGCCATGGCCAAGAATCCGGCCGCGCGCCCGGAGTC